>CAZUTZ010000123.1:0-7788 GCA_964623655.1 uncultured Wenzhouxiangella sp. | reverse complement strand
CGGCGCTTGTGCGACGGCCCTTCGGGAGCCACTGTGCTGGCGCGACTCTGCGTTGCGTTCCTTGGAAAGGGCTTGCCATTCCCTGCGGAACGCGCCTTGATTCGCGCCAGCACAATGGCTCTGAGCGTTACCTAATTAGCCGCATGGCCCACTAGAAAGGCCGCTCTGGGTACAATCCGGCATGTCTGAGGTTTCGGGAGCCCAAGCATGACGTTCAAGCACACCTCGCTGCTGATCGCGATTGATGATTCCACCAGCGCGGGCCGAGCATTGGATTTTGGCCTGGACATGGCCGAAGCGCTGCGCCTGCCGGTCAGGATCGTGCATGCAACACGTCCGGCATCCATGCGGCCCGGCGAAGTCAGGACCATCAAACTCGATCGAATCCACGATGCCGCAGGCGGGGTACCCGAGTATGAGCTCGGAGCATCACTGCTGGAGCGTGCCATCGAGCGCGCCGGCGATCGCAGAGTTGAAGTCGAGCCGGTACTGCTTGGCGGCGATCCCGCCGAGGCGCTGATCCGCTATGCGGCCGAATGTGACCGCCCCATACTTGTCGTCGGACGGCGCGGCCGCGGCCGGCTGCAGGGTCTGCTCATGGGCAGCGTCAGCGACAAAACGGTAAGGCTGGCGCAGTGCCCGGTGATCGTGATCAACTGAGCCGACGAACTTCGAGCTGGCGAGATTTTCCGAAAAGGCGGTCCGGCCGAAAAACGATCAGCTCGCCCGGTAGAGGGAAAGCAGTGCGCCCAGGCGCTCCGTCACCCATTCGCTGACCGGCGTCAGCCGAACGCCGAACCGGCGTTCAAGGGCGTTTGTATCCACCAGCGGACCGTCGCTCGGCAGGGCGTCAATACCTCTGTAGAGCTCGGCGACAGTACGACCAATGTCGGCGCTCCCGGCCATATGGGTCAGGGTATCGGCGAAATCGTCAACCGACTGGGGGGCGTAGTGCACCTCTCGACCATAAGCCTGCGCCAGCATTCGGCATAAGTCAGGGCCATTGACCACCTCGGGGCTGGCCACGTCGATGACCTCGCCGTCGGCACCGCCGTCGAGCACCGCCACGGCTATGGCGGCCTGGTCCTCGGTCGCCGTCCAGTTCATCCGGCGATCGGCAGACAGCGGCGGGTAAGTGAGTTTGCCGAAATCCTGAATCTCTCTGATGATGTGCGGCCAGACCAGGTTGGCCAGATAAAGCGTCGGCCGCAGCACCACGGTGGCAACGCCACTGGCCAACATCGCCGCACTGACGCCGCGCAGGCCCAGGACAAATTCACTGTCCGGCATCTCGTCACCGCACCAGGCCGAAGTACTGAAAACCAGGCGTCGAGCGCGGCTTTTTCGCAAAGCAGCCAAAAAATGATCCACCATCAAGGTGCCTTCAGCGCTTTGCGGCATCACCGGAAGATGGAAAAACACCGCGTCCACATCCTCCATGGCGTCATCCAGCGTTTCAGGCTCCAGCAGATCGGCCTCGCACAGTTCAACGCGCGTCGACAATCGTTCCCGCGCCGCTTCGATATCGCGGGTCACCGCCCTGACCGACAAGCCGGCCTCGAGTGCCCGGTCGACGACCGGGTGGCCCTGTGTGCCGGTCGCTCCAAAAACCAGCAGACGATTGATTTCGGTCATGGCAATGCTTGCGGAAAAAAAGGTTGAAAACAGCATATCGCATCATCGGCGACCCAGAGGCATTTCCCTGACACCGAAGCAGGTAACATTTAATTGTGAACCGTTTTTCCCTTTGCTGTGTCGGGCTCGCCCTGCTGATGCTTGCCGGCTGCTCCCGCGGCCTCGACCCCGACGATGCGCCCGCCTGGCCGGAACTTCAGTACGAACCCCCTGCTCTGGTCGAGCTCGAAAAGGAGCCCCAGCTTGCGGCTCGTCACAGTGCTGGAGCCGTCAAATGGCGGGCGTAAAAAAAGGCGGTGCCTGGCGGCACCGCCTTTAAGCACCCCCAAAAGGGACCAGCAACCCTGAGATTGGGGGAGTCCATATACCTTTGCCGTAGCAAAGGCCCCTACCTGCAACTTTCGCAGGCTAGATTGCCGTAAGGTCAGCACTTTGTATGCTGGAGTTCGCCCCGCCGCCATGTAAGAAAAAACCTACACCATGTAGGAATTATCTTACGGCGCGTCCGAAACCAGGCTTTTGGCCCTATCCCGGGCCTGCAACCACCAATAGACAAGCTGCTTTGCCGGCCAGCGCTGATCTTCAATCGGATCGGACGGACTCGTCATGGTCAGGCTACTGCCCGATGATATATTGCAGGGTCTCGCCATCACGGAGTTGAGTCATGGCCAAGTCCTCGAATTACCAAGCCAAAGTGCAGGGTGCCGACGGTACCATTCCCTATTCGGAAGAGGAAAACGGCGTCTGGGCGGATCTCTACGCGCGACAGCTCAGCGTCATCGAAGGCCGGGTGTGCCAGGAGTTCCTGGACGGTCTGGATATGCTCTCCCTGCCCGCCGATCGCGTTCCCCAGCCGCATGAAGTCTCCGCCGTCCTGCGCGAGCGCACCGGCTGGGAAGTCGCTCCGGTCCCCGCTCTGATCAATTTCGATCGTTTTTTCAAATTGTTGTCGCAAAAGAAATTTCCGGCCGCATCGTTCATTCGATCGCGCGAGGATATGGACTATCTGCAGGAGCCGGACATTTTTCACGAAATCTTCGGCCACGCCACCATGCTGACCCACCCCGGCTTTGCCGACTTCACCGAAGCCTACGGCAAGGCCGGCGTCAAAGCCAGCAAGGCCGAACGGGTGTTTCTGGCGCGTTTGTACTGGTTTACCGTCGAATTCGGTTTGCTCCAGACAGCGGACGGCATCCGGATCTGCGGCGGAGGCATTGCCTCATCGCCGGGCGAAACGCATTTTGCCCTTGAGAGCCCCGAGCCGATTCGACGGCCCTTCGATCCCATCGATGCCCTGCGAACGCCCTATCGCATCGATATCTATCAAAGCGTCTATTTCATTCTCGATCAGCTCGATGATCTGTTCGAGCTGGCTCGCGCCGACCTGCTCGGTCTGATTCGCGAAGCCCGGGCCCTGGGCGCGTTCACCCCGACTTTCCCACCCAAGAAAACCGCTGCCAAGGAGGCTGCCTGACATGAGCGACGCTGATCAATTGACGGCAAAGAAATGCGTGCCCTGCGAGGGCGGAACGGCGCCGCTTGACCGCGAGCGAGTCGACGCATTGCTGCCGCAGATTGCCGGCTGGCAGGTCAACGATTCAGCAACCCTGATCTACCGGCGCTTCGAGTTCAAAGGCTTTTACAAGACCATGGCTTTCATCAACGCCATGGCCTGGATCGCCAATCAGGAAAACCATCACCCAGACTTTGAGGCCGGCTACAACTATTGCCGGGTCAATTTCACCACCCACGCCATCGACGGGCTGAGTGAAAACGACTTCATCTGCGCCGCAAAGCTCAACGCCCTGCTCGATGACTAGCCTTTCACGGACCGCCACCCGCTCCGACTCGCCACTGGCTGATCTGGAAAGGGCGATGAGCGCGGTCAATCAGGTGATCGTCGACAAGCCGACGGTCATCGACCTGGCTTTCTCCGCGCTGCTGGCCGGCGGCCATTTGTTGATCGAAGATTTGCCCGGCGTCGGAAAAACGACCCTGGCGCAGACGATGTCGCTGGTTCTGGGCGGCGACTGGCAGCGTGTGCAGTTCACCAACGACATGCTGCCGGCCGACATTCTGGGCGTGTCCATCTACTCCCGCGAGCAGGAACGCTTCGAGTTCCGCCCGGGTCCGATCTTTGCAAACGTCGTTTTAGCCGATGAGATCAATCGTGCGACACCGCGAACCCAGTCGGCACTGCTGGAAGCCATGGCTGAGGGTCAGGTCACGGTCGACGGATCGACTCACGCCCTGCCCCGCCCTTTCTTTGTTATCGCGACACAGAATCCGCTCGACCTGGCCGGGACCTACCCGCTGCCCGACTCCCAACTCGACCGCTTTTTGCTGCGGACCGCCGTCGGTTATCCGTCCGCCGCCGAAGAGCGTCGTCTGCTGACCGAACCGGATCGACGAGAAATGCTGAGTGACCTGAGCGCGGAACTGGACGCCGAGCGGGTCATGAATCTGGTCGATCGGGCCGCTGCCCTGCACGTGGCCGACCCGGTACTCGACTACATCCAGGCCCTGGTCGGCGCGACGCGGGCCCACGCCGGCCTGCGCGCTGGCCTTTCGCCGCGTGCGGCGCTGGCCCTGATTAGAACGGCGCGCGCGCATGCGCTGGTCCGCGGCCAGGACTTCTGCCTGCCGGAGAACGTGAAGCTGGTCTTTCCCGCACTGGCCGTGCACCGGCTTCAAACCATGCCCGAAAGCGGTCTGGAAGCCGGGCAGATCGTGGAGGAGATCCTCGACACCACGCCGGTGCCCTGAAATGGCGGTCACCGCCCGATCGTCGGCGACCATCGGATCGAAATCCGGTCGATGGCGCCGATTCTTCGATGCCTGGGTCGCCCGTCGCGGCCCCACCCGGCCGCCAATGCGGCTGAAATACCGGCAGATTTTCATTCTGCCGACCCGATTCGGCTGGATGCTGGGGACATTGATGTTCGCCATGCTGATGGGCAGCCTGAATTTCAACAACAATCTCGGGCTGTTGACCACCTTCATCGTGGCCGGACTGGCCTCCAATTCCATGGTGCTGGCCTTTCGCAACCTGCAGCATTTGAGCATCACCCGAACCGGGGCCGCTCCGGTGTTTGCCGGTGCCACCGCACAACTCATGGTCAGTCTGGACAACCCCGCACTGCGAGCGCGACCGGGGCTGGAAATCAAGATTGGCGAGGCGCTGGAGATCTTCAGCATGGCGCCGCAAGCCCGCTCGGAAGTCGCCGTGCCGCTGCCCACCCATCATCGCGGCTGGCTGGATCCTGGACGAATTCGCGTTCAGACCAGCCATCCCATCGGGCTGTTCGAGGCCTGGTCCTGGTTCTGGGTTGAACGCCCGATTCTGGTCTGGCCGAAACCGGCCCAGAGCCCCCCGCCGCTGCCCGACGAGGCCGCCGACCAGAGCGGTGAACAGCGCCACAGTCGTCTCGAAGGCGACGAATTTTTCAGTCTGCGCGGCTGGCGCGAAGGCGATCCGCTGCACCGGGTGGCCTGGAAAGCCAGCCAGCGCCACGACCACCTGCTGGTCCGTGACTTGCGCCAGCCGCGCGCTCGCGATCTGCATCTGAATCTGGCCCGCACACCCGGGCGCGACCTGGAAGCACGAATCGCCATCCTGACCGCCTGGGTCCTGCAGGCCGACCGTCTCGGCCGCAGCTGGACTCTTGAGCTGGGCGGCCAGAGCATCGGTCCGGATCGCGGGGAGGCGCACCTGCACGCCTGCCTGCGCGCCCTGGCAGAACTCTAAAGGACTCCCAGGATGCAGCCGCTCCCCCCGTTCAACGCCGTCGCATGGACCATAGCGGCATTCCTGATCGCGGCCACACCGCACCTGCTGGCTATGCCGGTCTGGCTTGCCGGCACCATCCTGGTCGTCTGTGCCTGGCGACTGGCGGCCGCCCACTATCGCTGGCGCCCGCCGCCGGCACTGTTGCGACTCGTCCTGGCAGCTGTTGGTATTTTGCTGATCATCATGGCTTTCGGCGGGCTCTGGGGGCGGCGTTCGGCAACGGCACTCCTGTGCGTGATGCTGGCCGCCAAAATGATGGAAATGTTCACCATGCGCGACTTGCGTCTGGTCGCCGCGGTGTGTTTTTTCCTGATTGCCACGCAATTCCTGTTCAACGAGCGCCTGATCTATCTCGGTTATCTGGTCGCCGGCTCGCTGGTTGCCACCATTGCCCTGACGCGCATCCAGGACATGCATGCCCGCGCCGGGCAGGTGCAACGAAACCCGGAAGTCGACGGAATGCGCAACGCCGCGGTCCTGCTGGTCATGGCGATCCCGGTCGCGCTCACGCTGTTCGCCCTCTTCCCGCGGCTGGCCCAACCTCTTTGGGGACTGCCGGATCAGGTGATGGACGGGCGCACCGGACTCTCCGACGAAATGTCGCCCGGCGCCATCAGCGAACTATTCCTTGACGACTCTCCTGCCTTTCGGGTCGAATTCGATGGCTCACCGCCGCCGCCCGGTGATCGCTATTGGCGCGGCCCCGTCCTGTGGAACTTTGACGGTTCAACCTGGAGCCGACCGTTTTTCAGCAGCATGCCCTCGCGCCAGTTTGTCCAGGAAGGGCCCGACAGCGTGGCCTACCAGATTCAGCTTGAACCGCACGAGCGGCGCTGGTTGTTCGTGCTGGACTTCCCCGTGCGCGGGCCCGATCAGGCCCTGATCAGCGTCGATCACCAGATGCTCAGTCGCCATCCGGTGACGACGCTCACCCAGTATGAAGTCGTCTCCAATCCGGATTTCGTCGACATGCCCGAACTGTCTTCCAGTCTGCGCACGCTGGCGACTCGCCTGCCGGACGACCGCAATCCGCAAACCCGGGCCCTGGCCGCCGAGTTGCGGGAGCGCTACTCCAACGACCGCGACCTGATCGAGTCCGTCATGCAGTGGTTCCGGGAAGAAGAGTTCTATTACACGCTTCGCCCGTCGCCGCTGGGCCGGCACGGCGTGGACGAATTCCTGTTTGATCTGCGCTCGGGCTTTTGCGAGCATTACGCCTCGGCATTCGCGGTCTTGATGCGAGCTGCCGGCATCCCCACCCGCGTTGTGACCGGATACCAGGGCGGTTTCTGGCAGGCCAACGGCAATTATCTGCTGGTGCGCCAATCCGACGCCCACGCCTGGAACGAAGTCTGGCTGGAAGGCAGCGGCTGGACGCGCGTTGATCCTACCGCGGCCGTCTCCCCGAATCGAATAGAACAAGGCGCGCGCAGCGCCGTGGGAGAGTCCAGACACTTTCTGGACCGGGACTGGGTGGAGGCGTTGCGCAATCGGTATGACCGCGTCCAGCACTTGTGGAACCGATGGGTGCTCGGCTTCAATCACGAACGCCAGCAAGACATGCTGCAGCGCCTGGGCTTGAGCGGCATGAGTACCGAACGTATCGCCATGCTGATGATGCTGGCCCTGATTGTGGTCGGCGGCATACTGGCCTGGCTGATGCTGCGGCCAAAGCACTTGAAACCGCGCAGCGAGGCAGAGCGGGCCTGGCAGAAGCTGTTGAAAAAAATGCGGCGTCGCGGCTGGGTCAAACAACCGCACGAGACACCGCTGGAGTTTGCCGAAAGAATTGGACGCGATGCGGCGGAAAGCGGGCAGGATTTTGCCCGGCTGGCCCGAATTTACTGTCGCATCCACTACGGCGACCAATCTGGCGAAACCGCTCGTTTTGTCGGAGAAGTTCGCCAGTTTTCACCGTCTTGAGCATGAACCTGAGAGACACTCTGGAGTCCTAATCAGGGATATATCGTCCCGTCGGACTGGAGTCTTCAATGAGCAGAAACAGGTCTGGTTTTCCACCCACCATCTTGTTGATCGGTTTGATATCCATTCTCTCCGGATGCGCCAGTATTCCGGCACCGCTGGCCGGCGATTTCGCCGAATTCAAGCCGGACCAGGCGACGGATCGGTCGGTAGGGGCCAAAGTGCGCTGGGGTGGGACCATTGTCGAAACCCAACCCGGACGGGACGAAACCTGCGTCGAGATCCTGGCGCGAAGCCTGGACAGCGAGACACGGCCGGTGAGCGGCGACAACAACTTCGGCCGATTCCTGGCCTGTCGCTCGGGTTTTCAGGATCCTGCGGTCTTTACCCAGGGCCGAGACATCACCGTGGTTGGCCGGATCGAAGGATTCGTTGACGGC
>CAZUTZ010000122.1:0-7922 GCA_964623655.1 uncultured Wenzhouxiangella sp. | reverse complement strand
CTTGCTGATCGACCTGCTCCTCGGCCTGTTCCTCAGCGCGCTGTTCAGCCTGTTCCTCGACCAGCGCCGGCGACGAGTCGAGCGCCTCGACGGCCGGGTCATCGTCGGGTACTGGTTCAGATTGCTCTGGTTCTGGGGCCGCAACTGCCGCTTCAAATTCGTCCGTTGTGTCCACCAGCTGCGGCACAGATGCCGCCATGCGCCGACCCGCGGTCCAAGCCTGATTTTGTTCGCGGAAAACACGTTCCGCCTCGGCTGGCCCGAAAGCCGGTACGGCAGCCGGATCAGGCATTCTCAACTCGGCACCTTCACGCAGGCGATTAATGTTTCCGCCAAAAAAGGCATGCGGATTGTCGTCGAGAATCTGCAACATGGCCTGCGCCATGGTGAGCGAGTCATCCGGGCGCCATGCGCTGGCAATCGCCCACAGGGTCTGCCCGGCCTGGACCGTGATGGTATCGACACTCTCGGCCGCCGGGGGCTGCGCAGCGGGCGCTTCGTCAGGCTCCGAAGGTTCGGGATCGGCAGGCTGGGGACGATCGGCGGATGCCGCGGATTCCACCTCGACAGCGGGCGCTGAATCCTCTGCCGGTGCGGCCGCTCCGGGTTCGGCCGGCGTAGCCGGTGATTCATGCTCGCGTCGTCGTATGGGAGGCGCAACCGGAGCAGTCGGTGGGTCGAGGAAGAGCGTGTATTCGCGCAGCATTCTCCCGCCCGCCCAACGCGCGTTGACGAGCAGTTGCACAACGGGATCGGTCACCGGGCGTCTGGATTCCAGCCGTAAAACCGGTGGCTCTGCACTACGATCCAGTTCAAGCGTAAGCGCCAGAGCAAGTGCGTCACTGGGGACACCAAGCCGGGCGTGATCCTCAGGCGATGCGATTTCGACGCTCAATGCATCCAAAGCGTCCGAACTCGCCTGCAAGAGGGCGATTTCCCCTTCCAGCGGCTGACCCAGAAAGGAGACAACACGCGCCTCACCCAGCCCCAGACCCGCGCCAGCCGGCGTCACGGCGAACGCGGCGATGGACAACAGAACTGCTGTCATCACGGTGCTTTTGCCGAACAAGTATTTGGTCAATCTGGCAGCCCTCGAATTACTGATTGCGAACCCAACCCCGCTTTTTCACCGAGTATAGCAATTCACCCACTGCGCTTGACAGTCCGGACTGCGCGCGGACCGGCAGACTGCGACCGCAGTCAGTGATCCTGCCGCCGAATCAGGTATTCGGCAATCTGCACTGCATTCAAGGCCGCACCCTTGCGGACGTTGTCGGCGACGACCCAGAAGTCCAGACCGCGAGGGTGCGAGAGATCGCGCCGCACACGGCCGACATACACCTCGTCCTTGCCCGCCGCATGCGTCAGCGGCGTCACCCGCTCGGGCACATCGAGCAGCTTGACGCCGGGTGCGCTGCCCAGCAACTCAAGCACTTCGTCCAGTTCGAAAGTCTCTTTGGTTTCCAGATGCACGGCCTCGCCGTGGCCGATGAAAACAGGCACGCGGACTGCTGTGGCATTGACCGCAATTTCCTCATCGGAAAAGATCTTTTGCGTTTCGCGGTGCATTTTCATTTCTTCTTTGGTGTAGCCGTTGTCCTCGACCACGTCGATCTCGGCGATCACGTTGAAGGCGATCGGCGCCGTAAAGGCTTTGGGCTCGGGATCGCGGAAGTTGAATCGATCCACGCTTTGCTGACCGAGCTCTTCCATCGCGCTTTTGCCCGCACCGGAGACCGACTGGTAAGTGGCGACGTTGACACGTGCAATGCCGTAGCGGCGATAAATCGGCGCAATGGCGACCAGCATCTGGATGGTCGAGCAGTTGGGGTTGGCAATAATCGCGCCACCGGCGAAGTCGTCCAGAATCGCGCCGTTGACTTCGGGCACGACCAGCGGGACGTCCGGCTTCAGACGAAAATGCGAAGTGTTGTCGATCACCGTGCATCCGGCAGCGGCGGCGCGAGGCGCGTGCTCGGCTGAAACAGAGCCTCCGGCGGAGAACAAGGCAAAATCCCAGCCGCTAAAGTCAAAAGTCGCCAGATTTTTGACGACCAGGGACTTCTGGCCAAAACTGACTTCGCGCCCTGCTGAGCGCTCGCTGGCCAGTGCGGCCACCTCGGCCACGGGAAACTTGCGCTCGGCCAGGATTTCAAGCATGGTTTCGCCGACCGCGCCGGTCGCCCCGACCACGGCGACGCGATATCCGTCTTTGCTGGTTGTCATGTCTTCATGCCCCTCGTCAATTTGGGCGCTAGATAAAGAACCGCAGATTAACGCAGATGAACGCGGATGGCTGGAAAGTCGCGTCTTCTTTCAGCTTGTTGTGAAAAGCATCACGCAAAGGCGCAGAGGGCGCAGAGACAAAAAATAGCTTGATTGCGCAGCTGGCGCGGCCATGTTTCCGGTAGAGGCGTTGGCCGAGTTGGCGGTTTAAACAAGAAATATCTTTTCCCTCTGCATCCTTTGCGCCCTCTGCGCCTTTGCGTGATGCTTTTAAGCTTTTCGCAACCGGCAAAAAGCTGATTCAGGTCGGAATCAGCGGCCGCTGCGGCGGGATGTCGCCGCACTGGGCGCGATGCAGGAGCACATGATCCATGAGCGTCAGGGCCAGCATGGCCTCGACGATCGGTACGGCGCGGATGCCGACACAGGGATCATGGCGGCCAGTGGTCACGATCTCGACCGGATCGCCGTTGACGTCGACCGTGCGGCCCGGCAGGCGCAGCGAGGAGGTCGGCTTGAAGGCCACCGCCAACTCGACCGGCTGTCCGCTGGAAATGCCGCCCAGCACTCCGCCGGCGTGATTGGATAAAAAGCCCTCGGGCGTGATCTCGTCGCGGTGCACCGTCCCCCGCTGCGACACCGAGCCGAAACCGGCGCCGACCTCCACCCCCTTGACGGCGTTGATGCTCATCATCGCGGCAGCCAGGTCGCCGTCGAGCTTGGCGTACACGGGCGCACCGAGGCCCACGGGGACACCGGTGGCGCGCGCCTTGACCAGGGCGCCGACCGAGTCGCCGGATTTCCACAAGCGCTTCATGTAGTCCTCGAGCTCCGGGATGCGCTCGGCATCCGGGCAGAAAAACGGGTTGGTGTTGATCACCGCAGGGTCAAAGCTGTCATCGCAGACCTCCTCGCCGATCTGCGCCAGCCAGCCGGTGATTTCAATGCCAAGCTGACTTTTCAGCCACTTGCGCGCCAGTGCGGCCGCGGCCACGCGCATCGCGGTCTCGCGCGCCGAAGATCGACCACCACCGCGATAGTCGCGGATGCCGTATTTGTGGTGATAGGTGTAGTCGGCGTGGGCCGGGCGAAACTGCGCGGCGATCCTTGAATAATCCCTGGAGCGCGCATCGCTGTTGTAGATCACCAGCGCGATCGGCGTGCCGGTGGTCTTGCCCTCGAAAGTGCCCGACAGAATCTGCACATCCTCCTGCTCGCGGCGCTGCGAAGTCCAGCGGCTCTGCCCGGTCGCCCGGCGCATCAATTCGTCGCGGATTTCCTCAGGCGTGATCTCCAGGCCCGGCGGAAAGCCGTCGATCACGCACCCGATCGCCGGCCCGTGGCTTTCGCCGAAGGTGGTGATGCAGAGCACTCTGCCAAAGGTGTTGCTCATGCTTGAGCCTCAAGAAACGGAAGAAACCGCGGATGAACGCAGATTAACGCAGATGAAAATCCCCCATCAGCAAACCCAGGCGAAAGCTCGCCAAGCTCAGCTCTGGTGAAATCGGGCAAGCCGTTCAACCAGCTTTTAAATCCGCGTTCATCCGCGTTCATCTGCGGTTCCCCGTTTTTTCCCGCTCAGAGATTGGAGTAATTCGGCCCCGAGCCGCCTTCCGGCGTCACCCAGTTGATGACCTGGTAAGGATCTGCGATGTCGCAGGTCTTGCAGTGCACGCAGTTGGCGGCGTTGATCTGGATGCGCTTGCCGGATTCGTCATCGACTTTTTCGTACACGTTGGCCGGACAGAAGCGGGTGCAGGGGTTACCGAACTCCGATTCGCATTTCGTGAAGCACACGTCCGGGTCGATGATCTGCAGATGCACCGGCTGGTCTTCGTCGTGCTCGGTCGATGCGAAATACACCGAGGCGAGACGATCGCGCGGCGGCAGGTCGCGCTCGACCCAGTCGTAGTCGAAACCGTTCTGATCCAGCTTGCGGTACTGGGCGTGGTCGGCGTGGTTGGCCAGCGTGCGCGGCAGCTTGCCGGCCGTGGCCGTCTCCACTGCTGCGGTGAACATGCCCCGCCACAGCCCTTTCTGGAAACCGGGCCGGATGTTGCGGACTTTTTTCAGTTCGGCGACAACCTCCGAGGCCCGCAGACGGGCGTCGAAACCTTCGCTGCTCATCGTTTCGGCCAGGTGCTCGGCGGCCAGCATGCCCGACTTGAGCGCCTGATGCGTCCCCTTGATCTTGGGCACGTTGAGCAGGCCGGCCGAGTCGCCAATCAGAAGCGCCCCGGGCATTTCGACTTTGGGCAGCGACTGATACCCGCCCTCGACCAGCGCCCGCGCGCCGGACGACAGGATTTCGCCGCCGTCGAGCAGCTCGTGCATGCTGGGATGGTGCTTGAACTGCTGGAACGCCTCGAACGGCGTGAAATTCGGGTCCTCGTAATCCAGCGCACACACGAAGCCGACGGCCACGCGATCCTTGTCCAAGTGATAAACGAAGCTGCCGCCGTAGATCTGCTTCGGCAAAGGCCAGCCCACGCTGTGCTGGATCAGTCCGGGCTGAACCCGTCCTTCGGGCAACCGCCACAGCTCTTTCATGCCGATGGCGTAAGTCTGCGGATCGCAGTCGGCGTCAAGCCCGTACTTGGCGATCGCGCGCTTGCTCAAATGACCGCGACAACCCTCGCCCAGCACGGTGACCTGCGCGCGGATTTCGATGCCCTGCACATAGGAATCTTTCTCACTGCCCTCGCGGTCGACGCCCATGTCGCCGATGATGACGCCCTGAACGGCGTCGTTGTCGTCATAGCTCAAATCGGCGGCGGCGAAGCCGGGGAACAGGTCGACGCCCAGAGCCTCGGCCTTGGGCGCCAGCCAGGCGCAGGTCGCACCCAGCGAGACGATGAAGTTGCCGTGGTTGTTCTGCTGCGGCGGGGTGGGCAGCTTGCGCTTGCCGGTTTTTGACAACAGCAGGAACTCATCACGTCCAGCCGGGACGCAGATTGGCGGCGGATCCTCGCGCCAGCCGGGAATGAGGGTATCCAGCGGCTCGGGTTCGATGACCGCGCCGGACAGGATATGCGCGCCGATCTCGGAGGCTTTTTCGATCACGCAGACGTTCAAGTCGGCGTTCAGCTGCTTCAAGCGGATCGCGCAGGCAAGCCCCGCCGGCCCGGCGCCCACCACGACCACGTCGTACTCCATGATTTCTCTATCGCTCATTGATTTCCGCGTCACTCGGTTTTTTAGAAGGTTTCCCCGCGCTGACCGGTAAGCGCCCGGCGGCCCGGCTCGCGGCCTGGTCAGTCGGTCGGCCGGTCAGCCAGCCAGGGCTCCAGGTCGGGCCACAGGGCTTCCAGCATTTTCGGCTGGGCGGCTTCGGAAGGATGGATACCGTCGTCCATCATCATACCGGGCTGGTCAAAGATCGAATCAAGAAAAAACGGCAGCAGCTCGATGTCGTGGCGTTCGGCCAGCTCGGGGTAAATCGCCTCGAAACGATTCAGATAAGCCCGGCCCAGATTGGCCGGAAGCCGAATCTGCATCAGGGCCACGGCCAGGCCCACCTCCTGCCCATATTCGATCATCCCCTCGAGGTTTTCCTTGAGCTGATACGGACTGAGGGCCCGCAAACCGTCATTGCCGCCCAGGATGATCAGCAGCCAGTCGGGCTCATGCTCGTCGATCAAGCCCGGCAAGCGGTTGCGGCCGCCGACGCTGGTTTCACCCGAAATGCTGGCGTTGATCACGGCATACTCCGGCCCCAGCTTCTCGTCCAGTAGATAGGCCCATCCGGATTCACGCGCCATGCCATAAGCGTCTGACAGACTATCGCCGACAATTAATAATGTCCCCGTGGCCAGGGCCGGTCCGGGACTCAGGCTGAACATCAGGATCAGCCCCATTCCCAGTACGGTGGACCTCAATTTCATGAACGTTTCCAATCCCGAGATTCTTCAGTGTCAACAGGTGGGTTTTTCCGTGCAGGCGCCGGGCGGCGAACTGCACATCCTCAACGATATCAGCCTGAACCTGAACGCTGGAGAAACACTGGCCATTGTCGGTGCTTCCGGGTCGGGCAAAACCACCCTGCTGGGTCTGCTGGCCGGTCTTGAGCAGCCCACGCGCGGCGAGATCCGGCTAGCTGGAGCCAACCTGAATCTCCTTGATGAAAACGAGCGCGCCCGCCTGCGCCGCCGCAAGGTCGGGTTTGTTTTTCAGTCTTTTCATTTACTCCCCAGCCTGACTGCGCTGGAAAACGTCATGCTGGCGCTGGAAATCGCCGGCATGGACCGGCCACGACAGCTCGCCGAGCGCGCGCTGGAGCAGGTGGGACTCACGCATCGCCTGCAGCACTACCCGCGCCAGATGTCGGGCGGCGAGCAGCAGCGGGTTGCGATCGCACGGGCCTTTTCCGGCCAGCCGGCCATCCTGTTTGCCGATGAGCCGACCGGCAACCTCGATCGTAAAACGGGGCAGGCGATCGCCGATTTGCTGTTCGAGATCAACCGCGAGCACCGGACCGCGCTGGTTCTGGTTACCCACGATCTGAGTCTGGCGCAACGCTGCGGCCGCATGGAGCAGATCGAGGACGGCCGGCTGCTGCCGCGGAATGCCGCTGCCAGTGAACCCGCTCAAGCCGTCGAGAGCGATACCGTGTCGTGAATCCATTTGCGCTGTCTGCGCGGCTGCTGCTGCGCCAGGGGCGCTCCGGCGCCCTGATGATTCTGGCCGTGGGCCTGATCGTGGCCACCGCCGCGCTGGTGGCGGTCGGCAGCTTCACCGACCGGGTCGGACGCGCCCTGGAGCGCCAGGCCGGCGAGGCGCTGGCGGCCGACTTCGTTATCGCCGCGCGTGACCGCGTCCCGACCCGCTTCTTCGAGCAGGCCGAGTCAATGGGCCTGGAAACCGCCGAGGTCATCAGCGTCAGCACCGCCCTGTTCGTCGGCGAGGAAAGCCAGCTGGTCGACGTCAAGGCCGTCAGCGGGGGCTATCCGCTGCGCGGCCAGGTCACCTTGAGCGACGGCGAATCCGAACGCAGCGGGCGCGAGGTCCCTGAACCCGGGACCGCCTGGATGGATCCGCGCGCGCAGCGGGCGCTGGAGGCAGAGATCGGTGATATCGCCGAACTCGGCGTGCTTGAACTGCCCATCACCGATCTGCTGGTTTTCGAGCCCGACCGGGCCGGCGGTGATTTCAGCTTCGCCCCCCGCCTGATGATCAATGTTGAGGACCTGCTGGCCAGCGAATTGCTTGGGCCCGGCGCGCGGGCGCGCTATCGCCTGCTGGTCGCCGGCGACGAGGGCGCGCTGCGGGATTTTCGCCAGTGGTTCGACCAGGAGCGCGAAGACGGCCAGCGCCCGATTACCGTGGCCCAGGCCGAGGACCAGACCGGCCTGGCCCTGACCCAGGCGCGTCGATTTCTGGGCGTGGCCGCGTTGACGGCGGTCATCCTGGGTGCGGTGGCCATCCTGCTCTCGGCTCTGCGCTTCGCCACCGCGCAGCGCGACCTGGTGGCGCTGCTCAAGACTTTCGGCGCCAGCTCCAGCCGCATCATGACGGCATTGAGCCTGCTTCTGCTTTACCTGGTGGCGGCTTCCATTCTGATCGGCGGGCTGTTGGGCTGGGGCGCGCAGGAAATGATTGCCCGGATCCTGGCCGAGGGACCGGACACCACCCTGCCTCCGGCGCGCGCGCTGCCGGTTCTGAACGCCGGCCTGTTCACCCTGCTGCTGGCCGGCGGA
>CAZUTZ010000121.1:0-7943 GCA_964623655.1 uncultured Wenzhouxiangella sp. | reverse complement strand
ATGGTCATTCTCGGCACGCTCTACCCGCTGCTGATCGACCTGATGGGCTGGGGTCAGATCTCGGTCGGACCGCCGTACTTCAGCATCATGTTCATCCTGATGATGATTCCGATCGTCGCGCTGATGCCGCTGGGGCCGTTCACCCGCTGGGGTCAGGACGACCTCAAGCGCGCGGCCGCCCCGCTCAAGGTAAGCCTGATCGCCGCCGTGGTCGCCGGCACCGCCATTGCCGCACTGCTGGGCGCGCTGAACCTGCGCGCGGTGACCGGCTGGATCGGCGGACTATGGCTGATTTTCGGCGCCCTGGCTTATCTCTGGCACCAGAGGAAGGCGGCCAGCAGGCTGCGTTTGACGGGTGGACAGACCGGCATGATCCTGGCCCACGCCGGGGTCGGCGTCTTTGTCATCGGCGTGGCCATGGTCGAATCCATGACCTATGAGCGCACGATCCGGTTTGCTCCCGGCGAGACTCAGGAGGTCGCAGGCTACAACTGGCACCTGCGTGAAATCACCGAGGTCAAGGGCAAGAACTGGATTGCCACCGAAGGGCGCTTCACGGTTTATCGCGGGGATCGTGAAATCACCGACCTGAACCCGCAGCAGCGGCTGTATCACCGCGGTCAGCAGGTCATGACCCAGGTCGCCCTGCAGGCCGGCGTGTTCCGCGATCTCTACATCGCCATGGGCGAGCCGCTCAATGACGGCACCGGCGCCTGGAGCATCCGGATTCAGATTCATCCGTTCGTGCGCTGGATCTGGTTCGGCGCATTCATGGTGACCCTGGGCGCGCTCACCTCGGCCAGCGACAAGCGCTACTGGAAGCCTTATCGCGCCAAGGATGACCAGCCTGCCGAGGCGCAAGGAGCGCAACCGGCATGATCCGCATGGCAGCGCCTCTGCTGATCTTCATCGGGCTGATCTGGCTGTTGCTGGTCAGCCTGCCGACGGCCGAACAGCGCCGGCAGGTGGCCTCACCGCTGATCGGGCGGGAGGTGCCGAATTTCTCTCTGCCCAGTCTTCTGGACCCCGAGGTGACCCACAGCACCGAGGATCTGCGTGGCACACCGTTCGTGCTCAACGTCTGGGGCAGCTGGTGCCCGTCGTGTGTCACCGAACATCCCTACATCACCCGTTTGAGCCGTGAGGCCGACGTGCCGATGGTCGGGCTTAACTGGCGCGACGAACGCGACGATGCGCTGGCCTGGATCGACCGATTCGGCGATGCCTGGACTGTTCACATGAACGACGAGGAAGGCATGGCGGCCATCGATCTGGGCGTTTACGGCGCGCCGGAGACCTTCCTGATCGATCACCTCGGGGTGATCCGGCACAAGCATATCGGTCCGGTCGACTCCAGCTCCTACGACGACCTGCTGAACCGCATCGAAGACATGAGGAGCGATGCCGGCCTATGACCCAGCGCGGAGCCACGTGGCTGAACGCCGGCATCTTGCTGCTGGCGTCGATGATGCCGGGCTTGTCGGGATTCGTTCCAGACGCCGCGGCCCGGAGCGACGCGGAAGTCGCCGCCAGTCAGCTCGAGAACTTTTCTTTCAGAAGCCCGGTGCAGGAGCGACGATTCCACTCCCTGCTCGGCAACATGCGCTGTCTGGACAATCCGGACCAGTCACTCCTGGAGTCCAATGCGCCGATCGCCGGAGAAATGCGCTCGGCGGTCTACAGAATGCTGCAGGACGATCGGGTCGACTTTGAGATCCGCAATGCCATGGTTGAGCGCTACGGCGATGAGGCCCTTTACCAGTCGGCCTTCCCGGGCCATCGCCTGCTGCTTCAGGTCGGCCCCGTTGTTCTGCTGGTGCTTGGGCTGATCGCCGCATTCATCGTGAGCATGCGCAAGCGTCAGGCGGCTCGGTAAAGGCCGACGGAAAAGGCCCATTGACTGGAGAATTCCAAAGCTGATGATGAGATACAGAATTTTGCTGACCACCGTGCTGATTGCACTGTTCGTCCTGCCGGGCAGCTTGCCCGAGGCAAGCGCCCAGGCCGACGAACGGGCCAGCCACCCGGTCGGCCCGGAAAGTTCGCCGATCGCCCGCGACATCGTCCAGCGCGGTCGGATGGGGCAGATGGTCAGCCCGATCGAGATCCTGCCCTTCAGCAGCCCGGCAGAGGAGCGCCGGTTTCGCAACCTGATCGAGGAGTTGCGCTGCACGGTCTGCCAGAACGAATCGCTGGTCGAATCGACCGCGCCGCTGGCTCGCGACAAGCGTATGCTGGTTCTGGGGTTTCTGCAAGACGGCCACAGCGATGAAGAAATCCGGCAGTTCATGGTCGACCGTTATGGCCATTTTGTCCTCTATCGACCGCCGTTTACCGGCCACACCGCGCTGCTCTGGATCGGCCCAATCGTGCTGATGCTGATCGGCATCATCACCGCATTCGTCGTCATCAACAAAAGACGTCAGGTTCTACAATGACTCCCACGTTTCTCTTTCTCGCCGCGATCGCCGTCGTCATCGGCATGTTTTTCGTGCTGTTGCCGCTGGTGCGCAACGCCAACCCCGAGCGCGCGCGTGTGCAGCGCCAGATCGAAGCGCTCGACGATCTGATCGACGAACTCGACCCCAAGGACTACGCCAAGCGCCGCAAGGCGCTGCGCGCCAGGCTGGAAAGCCTCGGGCAACAGCGCAGTGCCGGGATCGGTCTGATGGTCCTGCTGGCGGTGCTTGTGCCAATTGGCACGGTTTTCATGTACAACCACGTCGGCGAGCCGCAGGGCCTGACCCCTTTCGATGCGCCGGTGACTGAACTGCGCTCCGAACTGGTCCAGATCTCCAACGCCATTGCCCGCAATCCTGATGATCCGGAGTCATGGACGCGCATGGGGCTGGCCTACAAGAACATGCAGGAGTTCGGCGCAGCCGCCCACGCCCTGCGCCGCGCGCTTTACGTGGAGCGTGACAATCCCTTCGTCCAGGTCGAGCTGGCCGAAACGCTGATGTTCATGACCGATCGTCCCGGCATTCACGGCGAAGCACGCCAGCTCCTGACTGATGCGCTGAACAACAATCCCGACCACCAGAAAGGGCTGTGGTTGATGGGCATCGGCGCCTTCCAGGAAGAACAGTACGAACGCGCCATCGCTTACTGGGATCGTCTGCTGCCGCAGCTCGACCCGAATTCCAGCGTCTATAACTCCATTCGCGGTCAGATCGCCCAGGCACGCGCGCAACTTGGTGAAGATCCGGGCGAGACGCCGCCGCCGCGCACCGCACCCCCGCTGCGTTCAGACCAGACCGAAATCCCGCTCGGGCATCCGTCGACCAGCGACGACAGACCGCGCGTGGCCGGCCCGCTCGCGCCCGGTGCGGTCGCCCCACCCGATCATCCGACCAGCCGCGAAGCACCGCGCGCCGGCCCGGTCGACCCGTCGACCCCGCTGCCCGACGGACATCCACCCATGGACGAGCCCGAGCGGCGCACAGCCGGACCGCTGGCACCGGACGCAACCCTGCCGCCCGATCACCCGCCGATGGATGAACCGTCCGAATCGGCGCCAACCGCCGATTCGGCCCCCAGCTTCGGCGTGGAAGTCGGCATTGACGACGAACTGATCAACGGTTTGAGCGGCTCGGAGACCGTCTTCGTGGTCGCCCGCGCCGCCGACGGCCCGCCGACGCCGCTGGCCGTGCGACGCATGACTGTAGCCGACCTGCCCACCCGCATCGGCTTGAGCGACGAAGACGCCATGGTCGAAGGCATGAACCTGTCGGCCTTCCCGGACATCATCGTGACCGCCCGAGTGTCCATGACCGGCGACGTCCAGGCCCGCCCGGGTGACCTGCAGGGGGAGACGGCTCCGGTTTCGATTCTCGACGCGCCAAGCACGAGGTTGACCATTTCCGAGAGGCTTTAAGGGGAAAGGGTTCGGGGTTCAGGTTTCAGGGTTCAGGAAAACCACCTTAAACACCCTGAGCCCTGAACCCTGAGCCCTGAACCCCCTTCCCCAATGTGACGCTTTTGTTACACTGTTGTCCATTCCCCAGCGGGCTGGCAACGCTTCTTGCACCACAACTCCCACATCTCCAGAATCTTTGGACGTTCGCCGGTCGAGCCGCTCCAGCAGCACTTCACCAAGGTCGCCAAGTGCACGCGCAAGCTGCCGAAATTCATCAAGGCCACGTTTGTCGGGGATTGGCATAAGGCCGAAAAGCAGCGCGAGAAGATCGTCCTGCTGGAGGACGCCGCCGACGAACTCAAGCGCGAACTGCGTCTGAACCTGCCCGGCAGTCTTTTCATGCCGGTCAGCCGCGCAGACGTGCTGGAAATGATTTCCATGCAGGACCGCATCGCCAACCGCGGCAAGGACATCTCCGGCCTGATCATCGGCCGTCGACTGACCATGCCGGAACCGATCCAGACCGGCTACCTCGCATTGCTGCAGCGCGCCATCGATGCCGTCGAGCAGGCACGCCGCTCGGTGCAGGAGCTCGATGACCTGTTCCACACGGGCTTCCGTGGCGCAGGCGTCGAAGAAGTGATCGCCATGACCGACCGGCTCAGCGACATCGAAGACGACAGTGACGCGTTGCAGATCGAGTTGCGCGCCCAGCTGTTTGCAATCGAAGAAGAGCTGCCGCCGGTCACCGTGATGTTTCTTTACAAGATCATCGACCTGACCGGCGAACTCGGCAATTTATCCGCGCGCGTGGGCTCGCGGCTGCACCTGATGATCGCGCGCTAGAGATTTTTTTGAGGGAGTACGGGGATGGAGTTGGCAATCCTGTTCATCGTTCTGGCCGCCGTGTTCGCGCTGTTCATGGCCTGGGGCATCGGCGCCAACGACGTCGCCAACGCGATGGCGCCTTCGGTGGGATCGAAGGCCATCACCATCAAGCAGGCCATCCTCATCGCCGCCGTGTTCGAGTTTGCCGGGGCGGTACTGGCCGGCGGCGGTGTTACCAGCACGATTCGTCGCGGCATCGTCGACTCCAGCCTTCTGGCGGGCCAGCCGGAGCTGCTGGTCTACGGCATGCTCGGCTCGCTGCTCGCGGCCGGGATGTGGCTGCTGATCGCTTCCCGCTTCGGCTGGCCGGTGTCGACCACCCACACCATCATCGGTGCCGTGGTCGGTTTTGCCGCCATCGGCATCGGCGTAGACTCGGTCCACTGGCCGCAAGTGGGGCGCATTGCCCTGAGCTGGCTGGTTTCGCCGCTGATGGCCGGAACCATCGCCTGGGTCTTGTTCCGCAGCGTGCAGATCCTGATCCTCGAGCGGGCCGACCCGCTGCGCCAGGCCCGTCGATTCGTGCCAGGCTACATATTTTTGACCGGCTTTTTCATGACCCTGGTCACCGTCATGAAGGGGCTGGAGCACATCGGTATCGACATCTCAGTCCTCCAGTCCTATGCCCTGGCCACCCTGTTCGGCGGTGTCATTGCCGCGATTGGCACCGTCTTCATCCTGCGCATTCCCTACCAGGAGCCGGATAAAAGCGATTTCCACTTCGTCACGGTCGAGCGCATCTTCGGCGTCTTGATGGTGGTGACCGCCTGCGCCATGGCTTTTGCCCACGGCTCCAACGACGTCGCCAACGCCGTCGGCCCGGCCGCCGCCGTGGTCAGCGTGGCCCGGAGCGGTGATGTTACCCAGGAAGCGATCGTGCCGATCTGGATTCTGGTCCTCGGCGGCATAGGCATCGTCGTGGGCCTGGCCACCTACGGCCACCGCGTCATCGCCACGGTCGGCAGGAACATCACCGCGCTCACCCCCAGCCGCGGCTTCGCCGCCGGCCTGGGCGCGGCAGCGACCGTTGTGCTGGCCTCCGGCACGGGCTTGCCCATTTCGACCACCCACACCGTGGTCGGCGCCATCCTGGGCGTCGGATTCGCGCGCGGTATCGCCGCCATCAACCTGCGCGTGGTGGGGGGCATTTTCATGAGCTGGGTCATTACCGTGCCGGCCGGGGCGGTGTTGTCGGTCATTTTTTTCCTGATCATGCGCTGGCTGTTTTCTTGAAAAGCTCCGGCTCTCACGGGGTTTACGCGGTTTACGCTGCCGGCTCCGGCGTCAGTCGGCAGCAGAAGGACCAGGGCAGCCGAAACCCCAGATACTGACCTTGCTTTCATCAATTGAACTTGGCACAGCGCCTGCTCCTCCGATCATCTTCCTGGTCGAAGGGCTGCTTGCTTGTGTCGAGTTGCGTTAGCTAATCAGTCGTGCAGGAGGTGCCGCGCTGCATCTTCCAGTCAGGCTTCATTTTGACGCTGACGGACCCGCCGCTGCCACCCGACAGCTTATGTCCTGCCAATTTTTCGGTGCTTTGCCTGCACTGCTGCCCCTGGCGCCCGAAACCACCGAGCTGCCTAAATCTGCTGTGTACCGAAGATATTTTGCTTGACTTTACAGGCTCGGCCGCCGTTGCCACTGGCTTGAATCCAGCCATCGCCAGGATTGCCGGCCAAACGAGCGTCCACTCTTTCGGTTTTCCCGCTTTGCGAACTGGTGAGTAAGCAAAAAAAGGGGCCACAGCGGGCCCCTTGAAACATTTGACTTGTTTGCCGACTCACTGCTGCAGCTGCAACGTCGGGTCACCCAGCAGCGTCCAGTTGATGACCAGGTCTTTTGTGCCACGTTCAGCTGCTGCTGACCTGGCCAAGGCGACCGACTCACCCAGAGTATATCCCTGGAGCTGATTTGCCAGAACCTCTCTGACGAAAGCCTCATTTTGTGCAGGGTTGGACAACGTGGCCGCGCCATGCACCGCCACAGCACCATTCGACCGGGACGCCCCGCCAGGCGCCATACCGTTCATCAACCTGTGGGACAGCGTGTTGGTGAATGGCGAGACGAAGTAGGTCGTGTAGCACGCCATGGTTCCGATGAGCGTGGGGAAACCCTCATTATTCAGTGCCGCGACATCACTCTGCCGCAAAATGCCCTGGAAAGACCAAAGCGAGGGCGAGCCATGACCGCTGAATAGAGTCAGCGCTTTGCCCCGTTCCAGAGCCGAGAACAACTCCGACCGCACGCCTGCTGGCGTTCCGAAATCCTCGAACACAAGGCCGTCGATGTTGGCCTCAGGCCAGTCCGCTTCCGTCATAAGCTCCGAGAGGCGAAGAGCCTGATTGACGAACGGCCGCAGGTTGGGATCGCGTTCATCGGTTACCCAGACGGCGCTTTGGTCGGCGGCGAGGTTGAATTCCCAATCAAACACCTTGGCGACCGTCGCCTCCAGGTCAGACATCTGCCGGACGGGCCACCGGCCGAGAGGCAGGTCCGCAACCCCGTCACCGGACACATCTGCAAGCAACGCATCGCTTGGCGTATGCGGCACTATTGTCGTTGCCGCGTAAAGGGTGGGTATGAAGCTCACCGACCCCTGGCCCAGGTGGTCCAAGTAATCATAAGAGTCAGCGCCTACCAGCAATACATGTGGAATGTCGGAACCCGTATCCATCAATGCCCGAACGAAGTTCGGCAGCGCATCCGGCAGGGGCATTCCACCGCCAAACTGCATTTGAATGTCGCTAATGCTGAGTACAGAAACATCCCACCCCTGACTCTGCCGATGCGCAACGTACTGGTTCAAAGGATGGGGCTCGCGCATATTCGTAGGCAGAAACGCTGGATGGGCAACGATGACGAGGTCGCCTATCCCATCCACGAGGTTTTGCGCAGGCACGGCCCCAACGGCGGTAGGACGATGGAAGTCCTGAAGATCAGAGAACCAGACCTCATCAGCACCGGTGCTCGGGAAAGGAATCTGCACTTCTGATGAATTACCCGCGCGATGATCAATCCGGTACAAACCCGAGTCGTTCCGAACAAAGACCTGCGGAGCGGGCATGGGCCGCAGAGCCGACAGGACCAAGCCGTCTTGAGCGCCATCAGTCAGCGGTTTGATCACCCCCGGCTGTCCGGTTGCCCGCAGCCTGCTCGCCCAGGCCAGCTCGACGCTACGGAGCACAGTCAGACTTCG
>CAZUTZ010000120.1:0-8002 GCA_964623655.1 uncultured Wenzhouxiangella sp. | reverse complement strand
AACACGCCGCCGGCCAGCGCCAGCAGCAGGACCAGCGCCAGGCCGGGTCCGTCGGCGGGCGCTTCGGCCACGCCTGCGGTGGCCAGGTCGCCGGCATCGGCGCTCAGGGCGTAAGCCGTGCCGCTGTCGGCGTGCACCAGCAAAAAATCGAGCTGCTCGGGCGCGCCGGAGAAAAAGGTCGACAGCCGCTGGCTGATCTGGACCAGCCCGTTTTCTACGATCACGCCGGCCTCGGCCGAGTGGTCGACGATGTTGTCGTTGGCGGGAAAAAACTGCCAGCCTTCAGCGTCAAGTGATTCGGCGGCATCAACCCGTACGCTCAAGGCCCGCGACTCGGTGCTGAACCTGGCCGGCCAGTCCACGCTTTCAGGCTGACGGTCGTCGGCCCAAGAAAACAGGTGGCTGAACTCGGGTTTGATGTCTGCGGGCGCGTCGCGCACCGGCAGCTCCAGCCGCAGCTCGGCGTCGCCGGGAATGCACTCCACCTCGCAGACCAGCCAGTCGGCGCGCAGATCCAGCTCGAAGGTGTCGCCGGGGGCAAGGTCACCGGGCAGCGTCACGGTAACCGGCAGCAGGTGCTCGCCCTCGTAGCCGTAGTTGACCAAGTGTCCGATGGGCAAGCGTTGGGGATAAGGCCAGGCGATGCCGGAGATTTCGGCCCCGTCGGGCGGGGTCCATTCCAGCTCCGGCGCCAGTCCGGAGTCGCCCGGATTGATCCAGTAGGTGTGCCAACCCTCATCGGGCAGCATGCGCAGCCCGACGCGTATTTCCTCACCCGGCTGGACCGAATCGACTTCCGACACCAGCTCGACCTCGATGTGGTCGCGCTGCACCGGTCCGGTTTCCGGTGCAGCCCAGAGCGGGCCGCCCAGAAACAGGGCGCAAAAAATCGCAGCCAATCTGGCCATTCTGCGTTCAAGCATACGAAGAACGAAAGTCGTCGATGATTTTCAGACGACGCAGTTTGCCCAAAGGTTCATCAACGCGGTGTTTCGGAGATCACATCTATCTCGGCTTTCCGCCGAACAGCACCAGCAGCAGTCCGACCACGGCGGCGGCCGCTCCGCCAATCAGCTGCCAGAGGGTGTCATCGCTGTACTGACCGGTGACGGCTTCGCGAACCTGTTCATCGAAGGCTTCAGTTGCCTGCCAGCCGAAATACACCAGGCCCAGGCCGACAATCAGCAGGGCCACGCCCAACAATCTCCATAGACTCATCTCTGTTCTCCCGTCGCTCAGCCGACAAAACCGCAGGAATCTTGATGCGAATAGAATAGCCTAGCGTTGGCAGCGCGCGCAGTAAAAGGTGCTGCGCTGGCCAATGACGATCCGGCGAACGGGGCGTTCGCCGCAGGGGCAGGGCAGGCCCTCACGGCCGTAGACCTGCAAAGACTGGCCGAAATAACCCGGCGTGCCGTCGCCGACGGTGAAATCTCGCAAGGACGTGCCGCCGACTTCGATCGCGCGGGTCAGAATGCGCACAATGGCCGCGGCCAGGCGGCCGTAGCGTTCGCGACCAACCCGGCCGGCGGCTCGGGCCGGGTGAATGCCCGCGTCGAACAGGGCTTCGCAGGCGTAGATATTCCCGACGCCGACCACCACCGCGCCGTCCATGATGAAGGTCTTGACCGGCCCGCGTCGACCGCGCGAGAGCCGCCAGAGGTAGTCGCCGTTAAAGGCCGGGTCGAAGGGTTCCGGCCCGAGACGGACGAGACGGGGATGGCTGAGCGGGTCGGTATCAGCCCAAAGCAGGGCGCCAAAGCGGCGTGGATCGGTGTAGCGGATCAGGTGCCCGCCGTCGATTTGTACATCGACATGATCGTGTGGCCCGGGTGCAGGCGCTTCGGTCCAGCCTCGAAACGAGCCGGACATCCCCAGGTGCCAGAGCATGGCGCCTTGCTCCAGGCGCCAGATCAGCCATTTGGCGCGTCGCTCAAGGGCCAGCACCGACTGATCGCGTAATCCGGTAATCTGCTTCGGCACCGGCCAGCGCAGCATGGGCTGGCGCACGGCAATGGCGGCAATGCGCCGCCCGACCACCAGCGGCGCCAGACCGCGCCGGGTGGTCTCGACTTCGGGCAATTCGGGCATGCGGCGGATTATGCCGCATGCCCGAGCTGGAGATCAGAAGCTCAAGCCCCAGCCAACCCAGGCTTTCAGGTCCTTGTCGAAGGTGTCTTCGTATTCCAGGTTGAAGCTGAACTCGCCCATCGCCCCGGCGTCTTTGCCCAGGCTGGCGACATAGTGGGTGTAGTTTTCCGCGTCGGAATCATCAAACGCCGTGCGGCCGACCAGGAATCCGAGGCTGAATTCATTTTCCAGCGGCAGGTCGAGACCGGCGTAGTAGTAGAAGTCGCCGTTTTCCAGCGCGGAATCGCTGGAATCGTTGACCACGTAGGCCGCACCCACGGAAAACAGGCTGAAGCTCAGCTCGCCGTAGATCTCGCCGAAGTCGAAGCTATCCGGCGCGTCCGGGTAGGCGTAATAGAGGTAGCCGAAATCGTAGCCCAGCCCGTTGTCGAGTTCGTTGGCAAAGCCCAGATACAGGTCAAGCTCGTAGCTGGTGCTGTCGCCGAAGTCCACGTTCGAGGCCCAGGTGCCGGCGTAAAAGCCGCTAGGTGCTTCCCAGTCCAGTCCGCCCTGAACGGCTGCCCCGCCGTCTGTCTCGGATAGACCGCGAAAAAAGTAGTTCGATACCACGCCGATATTGGCGCTGATTTCAGCCCGCGCCTCTCGGGCAGTGACCGGATGCAACATCGCCAGCAATAGCAGCGCCGTGATGGTGGTGGTTGGTAGCGGTTTGATCATCTCGATGACTCCATGAATAAAAGTGGCAGGTCACGCATCAGCGCCCCATTTGTGCGTTGCACAACCCGTGCCACTTTTTAAAAGACAACAAAATGAACTATTTATGATTAGCGAGAGCCACGCTCTGATCAAATCCTTTCAAAAAAAGCGCAATTGAGAGCCGCTGCTGCTGTTTTTTTACGCAACGCGGCCGGGAGCAGACGGACCGGACAGGCGCCTTACTGTTCGAAGGGTTTTGTGCGGTGCGCAAATTTGGTGCAGTGCAGTACGGTCTTGCTGAGTTTCGGAGCAGATCGAATTCATTGCAATTTAAAAAAACCGTGCATTGCCAGAGGGTTAGACCAAAAAATCAAGATGGCATGCTGCTTGCTTGGATGATTTCCGACGGGCGCGGGGACGGCCCAGGCGCAGGAAGGCCGCCAGATACGCGGATCAGCCTGAATTGGAACACTGAGGAGATGCGGCATGAAATTGATCACAGCCATCATTAAGCCATTCAAGCTCGATGAGGTGCGCACCGCCCTGGAACAAGCCGGGGTGCAGGGACTCACCATCACCGAGGTCAAGGGGTACGGGCGGCAGAAGGGCCATACCGAACTCTATCGCGGCGCGGAATACAAGGTCGATGCGCTTCCCAAGGTTCGAGTGGAAGTCGCTGTCAAGGATGACGCACTTGAGTCGATCACCGACGCCATTCTGGCCAGCGCGCGCAGCGGCAAGGTGGGAGACGGCAAGATTTTCGTCACGCCTCTGGAGCAGGTGATCCGCATCCGCACCGGCGAAGTCGACGAAGCCGCGCTTTAACGCACCGAGACCCCAGGGAGAACAACTATGGAATCCACTCTGATTGAAGTTCAGTATGCGCTGGACACTTTTTATTTCCTGATGTGCGCCGTCCTCGTGATGTGGATGGCGGCCGGTTTCACCATGCTGGAATCGGGTCTGGTGCGTTCGCGCAATACCGTCGAAATTCTCACCAAGAACGTATCGCTCTACGCCATCGCCTGCCTGATGTACATGATCGTCGGCTACAACCTGATGTATCCGGATTCGGGCAACGGATTCATTCCGGGCCTGAGCTTTTTCCTCGGCGCCGACAACACGCTTGCCGAAGTGCTGGCCAGCGACGGCGATATCTATTACTCCAACCTTTCCGACTTCATGTTCCAGGTGGTCTTCGTCGCCACCGCCATGTCCATCGTCTCCGGTGCCGTGGCTGAGCGCATGAAACTCTGGGCCTTTCTGATCTTCGCCGTGTTCATGACCGGCCTGATCTACCCGCTCCAGGGTTACTGGAGCTGGGGCGAGGGCTTTCTGGACGGCCTGGGCTACAGCGACTACGCAGGCTCCGGCATCGTCCACATGGCCGGGGCATCAGCTGCCCTGGCGGGCGTGATCTTGCTTGGGCCACGCAAGGGCAAATACGGCCCCAACGGTCTGGTCAATGCGATTCCAGGCAGCAACATGCCGCTGGCCACGCTCGGCATGTTCATTCTGTGGATGGGCTGGTTCGGCTTCAACGGCGGCTCGGAGCTGATGGTTTCCGACGTCGCTTCGGCGAACAACGTCGCCATGGTCTTCGTCAACACGAACCTGTCGGCCGCCGGTGGGCTGATTGTCGCGTTGTTGCTGTCGCGTTTCGTGTTCGGCAAGGCCGATCTCACCATGGCCCTGAACGGCGCGTTGGCAGGTCTGGTTGCCATTACTGCAGAGCCCCTGACGCCGGCCCCCCTGCTTGCCGCCGTCATCGGTGGTGTGGGCGGCGCCATTGTGGTCTTCTCCATCGTGGGACTGGACCGGATCAAGATCGATGACCCCGTCGGCGCCATTTCGGTGCACGGCGTGGTCGGCATCTGGGGTGTGCTGGCGGTATTGCTGAGCAACGACGATGCGACTCTGCTTGGGCAGCTGGCCGGGCTGGGTGCGATTTTCGCTTTCGTCTTCGGCGCCAGCCTGATCGTCTGGGCCATCATCAAGGCCGCCATGGGCGTGCGCGTTGACGAGGAAGTGGAGTTTTCCGGGCTGGATATGGCCGAGTGCGGCATTGAAGCCTACCCGGAGTTTGTTTCGACCAGGGCTGACTGATTCAGCAGGGGCCGGCGCTTCCCTCCTCTCTCTACCCCGAAAGCATTGCGCCGACTCCTTTCTGGTCCAACCCCGGCGGGACTTTCCCGCCGGGTCTTTTTTTGCGGTTTTACGGGCGTTCGGTCAATTCCGTGGTGTAGGACATGCCACCCATTTCCGCCGGTAGTCGGCCTTCGGCCTTGAGCGTTGTGCGCGGGGTGTCCCTGTCCAGCCAGACGGTTTGATCGCCGCCTTCATCATCCAGTGCGCTCAAGCTCACGCGCCAGGCCTCGAACGTGCCGGCCGGCAATTCTACGGACTCAGAGCCTTCCACCGATACGCTGAAAAAGCGGACCCGCTGCTGGGCGCCGATCTCGGCGAAGCGCACCGAGGTTCGATAGTTTTCATCCAGGGGCAGCGATGCCAGCACCGCTTCCAGACCGGATTCACCGGCGAAAATGGGTGCGTCGAGCTCCACTTCGATGGGGATGGTCTGACCGCCCGCTTCGATCGCGCCAGTGAATGCGCGCGCGTCGAAATCGACCTCGATGGTGGCGCCGGGCTGCTGCACGCGACGCTGGATCGGGCGCAATGAGGAGGGCCGAAGCACTAGCTCGTCGGAAATTTCACCCATCGGCGTCGTGGAGGTCGAAGCGATACGCAGCCGCAGCCCGTCTTCGTCTTCGATCTGCTCGATCAGCCGCTCGGCTTCGATGCTCATTTCCTGACCGCCCATCTCGAGCCTGGTCACGTAGGCGAATTGCCCCATCTCCAGCTGGTCGACATCGACCGGCGGCAGCGGCAAGGTCCGTGCCGTATCCAGCTCACCGGCCAGTTCCGGCATTTCAACCTCGTCGATATCGACCGTGATGGCCGCCAGGCGCTCGCTGATTTCTTCGGGCATGTCGGGCTGATAGCGCCCGCCCAGGTGCTCGGCCAGGAACTGCTCTGTGCGCGCGAACATCGCGATCCGGTTGACCCGCTGCGAAAAGCCATGACCTTCGTCGGGCGCCAGGATGTATTCGACCGGCAAACCCGCCTCGCGCATGGCCACCACGATCTGATCGGCCTCGCTCTGGCGTACGCGCGGATCGTTGGCGCCGTGCACGATCAACAGCGGGCGCTGGATGTTTTCGACGTGATTGATCGGCGACTGGCGCTCCAGCTGCGCGCGTTGTTCCTCATCGTCTGGATCACCCACCCGCAGGGTCAGCATCTGGCGAATCGGACCCCAGTAGGCGGGGATGGAGTTGAGCAGGGTAATGATGTTGGACACGCCGACGATGTTGACGCCGCAGGCGTAAAGCTCGGGCGTGAACACCATTCCGGCCAGCGTGGCGTAACCGCCGTAGCTGCCGCCCATGATGCAGACTCGCTCGGGATCGGCAATGCCCTCTTCAATCAGGTACTGGATGCCGTCGGTGATGTCGTCCTGCATGGCATCACCCCACTCGAGATTGCCCGCGTTGAGGAATTCCTGGCCGAAGCCGGTGGAGGCGCGGAAGTTCGGCTGAAACACGGCGTAGCCGCGGTTGGCGAGGAACTGAACCTGCGAGCGGAAGCCCCAGGTATCGCGCGCCCAGGGCCCACCGTGAATCAGTGCGACCACGGCCAGGTTTTCAGGCTCGACCCCGTTGGGCACGGTCAGATAGCCGGGGATTTCCAGGCCATCCCGGGCGGTGTAGCGGATCGGCCGCATTTCGGCCATTTGTTCTGAATCGATTTCCGGCCTGACCCGATAGAGCAGCTCGACCGACTCGTTTTCCATGTCAACCAGGTAGACCGAGGCCGGGTCGACATCGCGCGACAGGCTGACCAGGGCCAGACGCTCGTCGCGCGTTTGCGAACTGATGCCGATCTCGCCTTCGGGCAGGTTTTCCCGCAGGAACTCCAGGCGCGCGGCAAATTCGTCAGTCTTTGGATAGATGCGCGTCCGGTCGCCGACGTAGACGGTTGCCAGCAGCTCGCGCGTGGCCGGGGAGAACACCGCCCCGCCGAAATCCACCTCGCCTTCGGGATCGCGCTCGACCAGGTTCAGCTCGCGCGTGTTGATGTTGAAGGTGTAGAGGCCGATCAGGTCATTCTCGTCACCGTGGTTGGACATCAGCCAGACGGTCTCGCCGTCAGGCTGGAAGCCCATGGCGCTGCAGGTTTCTTCCCAAGTGCAGGTAAAAATCGCCTCACCCAGCTCGCCGTCTTCCACCAACAGACCTTCGGTTCCGCCGTCGGACGTCTGGCGACCGGCCAGGCGCACATTGCCTTCCAGATCGGCTGTCCAGGCCGCGATGTTCTGATCGTTTTCGATCAGCAGCTCGCGTTCGCCGGTACTGATGGTGACTGCGTAGACGTCGTGCAGGGCCGGGTCGCGATCGTTCAGGCCCACCAGCATGCGGTCCGGTGTGGACTCGGGCACGGCGATGATGTTGGCGCGAACGCCTTCCAGATCCGTCAGATTGCGCGCCGGCGGCGTGCCGGTCTCCTCATCCACTTCGCCTTCCGGATCGACCGCCCAGACGTGGAAATCCTCGTCACCGTCGCGGTCTTGCACGTAGAGCACAAAGCGGCTGTCCTGGCTCCAGAAATAGCCGGGCACGGGTCGATCATCGCGGGTCAGGGGCCGGGCGTTGTCGAAGTCCTCGCCGAAGGGCATGATCCAGATGTTGCGCACGCCTTCGAACGGCCGCATGAAGGTCACCCACTCGCCGTCCGGCGAGAGCTGGGCGCCGGAGACTTCCGGGTCGCCGAAAAACACGTCGCGATCGATCAGCGGCGGCAGTTCATCGAGATACGGCAAGGGGCTGACCGATTCGGCGACCGCGGCCGAGCTGCCCAGCAATAACAGGGCGCCCAGCAAACCACGCCGCCAGTAATCAGGAATCGACATCTTCATTCTCCAGATAAAAATCAAGCCAAATTGCAAAAAGTACCCTTCCACCATAGCCCCATTGGCAAGCCCGGGCCAATAGTCCAGAGGTCACGGCAAAGACCGGCGCGGCTGACCTTCCACCATCGACGAGCCCGCAAGCAGGTTCAATAAGGAGTCCCGATCCGGCCTCGGAGTTCCGCCGGTGCTTCTTCCCAAAACTCCCGTAGCTGGCGTAAGCTTCAGCCTCCCCTGCCTGACCACTAG
>CAZUTZ010000119.1:0-8037 GCA_964623655.1 uncultured Wenzhouxiangella sp. | reverse complement strand
AGACCCGGTCAGCGCCTGCCATTCCAGCCTGAACCAGGGGGCGATTCGTGCTTGATCATCGTTCATCATCTCGGCGATTTCTGCGCTGCTGACGAACTTCCAGGCCGCGATTTCGCTGGGATTGGGGCGCACTTGTACCCGTTCAGCCTGACCGACATAAACCCAGCACAGCTCGTGCTCGGAGCCCAGGTCGCCATAGCGGGCCTGATAGCAGAATTTGTAGACAAAATGCAGCGGCGTGCGGAACCCCAGCTCTTCGAGCATCCGCCGCTCGGTGGCTTCGGCCATGGTTTCTCCGGCGCGCGGGTGCGAGCAGCAGCTGTTGGCCCAGTACAGCGGCCACAAGCGCTTGCCGGGTGAGCGCTGCTGAATCAGCAGCCGCCCCTGATGGTCGAAAAGAAACAGCGAAAACGCGCGATGGAGCAGTCCGTCACCGTCGTGGCACTCACCCTTGCTGAGCACTCCGATTTCATTGTCGTCGGTGTCGACACGAATCAGGGACTCGGAGTCTGACGAGACAACTCGCGCCGGCCCGGCACGCTCAGGCACCACCAACTTGCACCTCGATGGCGTTATAGCCGGATTCGCGGATCGCCCGGGCAACCTGGGGTGCCGAGTCCGGACAGAGGGCAATAATGGACCCACCGCCACCGCCGCCGGTGAGTTTTGCGCCCAGTGCGCCGTGGCGGCGAGCAATTTGGACCAACTCCTCCAGTTCGCAGCTCGACACCTGCATCGCGTTCAGCAGGCCCTGGTTGATGTTCATGGTCTCGCCCAAAGTCTCGTAATCCTTATTCTCCAGGGCGTCCATTCCGACGCCGACCAGACTGTCGATTTCGTTGAAGATGCGTTCGTAGAGCCCGGGATTGCGTTGCCAGGCCTCACGCACTCTGGCCACGGTGCGCGCGGTCAGGCTCTCCACGCCGCTCAGACCGATGACCATCGACAAGGGTTCATCGACCACGATGGAACGCCGCTCTGCATGCTCGCCCGACCGGTACAGCATGAATTCGCCGAAAGTCGCCAGGGTATTGTCCAGTCCCGACGGCGTCCCGTGGGCTACTTTCTCACATTCGAACGCCAGTTCGTTGATGCGCTCATCGCTCAGACCCAGCGTGAAATGCCGGTCCAGCGCGCGCAGCACGGCTACCGCCAGCGCTGCCGATCCGCCCAGGCCCATGGCCCGGGGCACGTTGGGAAACACCTCGATGCGCATGCCGCGGCCGCTCAAGCCCAGGGATTCCAGAACCCGCGCCAGGGATCGGGTGAAAGACGGCGGCCGTTTGGCGTTGAAATCCAGCCGCTGTTCGATACTCCAGCGCGGAATGATCAGATCGATGCCTTCGGCCATGTCTTCGATGCGCGCCTGGATGGCCAGGTGAATCGGTGCGGCAATGGCCCGCCGACCGTAGACAACGGAGTGCTCGCCGAGCAGGATGATCTTGCCGTGACCGGCGCCCACCGCCTCGCCTTCCAGAACGCCGTTTTCGCTCACCGCGGCCGGCGGCCGCGACTGCTTGCGGACCGTCTCGATGATCTCCTCGGCTTTCCAGATCTTGATATCGCCCGAGGCGATCAGTCTTTCGACCACGGTATCGAACATTTCCGCCGGCGCTCCGGCAGCGCTGGCCACGCTTCGCGCGTGCAGCGTCATATGGCCTTGCTGAATACCTTCGGTCACCAGCGCGCGCAGGGCCGAAAACGTCTGCGCCAGCCCCACGGCACCCATGACTTCAGCCAGTTCGCGCGCGCTCTCCACGTCGAGAATGCGCAGATTCAGGGCCACGGTCGGATTGGTCTGCAGCGGACCACCAACCGTGCCCACCTTGATCGGAATTTCGAGCTCGCCAAGCAGGTCGCCATTGTCGGCCTTGCGCCAGTGGGTGAGCGCGGTGTAGCGCCCGCCACGCGCGGCAAAGGCATGGGCACCGGCTTCGATGGCACGCCAGTCGTTGCCGGTGGCCAGGGCTACCGCGTCGATGCCGTTCATGATCCCCTTGTTGTGGGTCGCGGCGCGGTAGGGATCGATGCGGGCAAAGTCATTAGCCACGATGATGCCGTCGCGAACCTGGGCACCGTCAAATCCCTTGCCGGTCAGCGATTCCACGGGGATGCGTACGCGGGCCCGCACCACCGCACGATCGGCCAGGTTGGACAGAATGCGCAGAAAGACCCGACCTTCGCTGATGGTCTCGACCAGCGAAGCCACACCCTCGCACATCGTGTTGACGAGGTTGGCCCCCATGGCGTCGCGCGTGTCAACCAGCAGATGCAGGACGACCATGTCACCGCCCGGCCCGTCGGACGGATGGATAAATACTTCCAGATCGCGTGCCCCGCCACCGCGGGCGATCATTTTCGGATGCAGACTGTTGGCCAGGTTGAGAATTTCGTGTTTGCGCTGCAGCAGCGCCGACTTGGCCCGTGCGGCATTGGCCACATCAACGATCTGCACCTGACCGATCAGCATGGGTTCGTCGCTTTCGACCTGGAAACCGCCTCCCTCGCGCGCCAGCTTGGCCGCCGAACCCAGCGCGGCCACAATCGACGGCTCCTCGACGACCAGCGGCACAACGTAGTCCTTGTCGTTGATCAGGAAGTTGAGCCCCAGTCCGACGGGCAGCCCCATGACGCCGATGACGTTTTCAATCATCTTGTCGGCCAGTTGCACCGACAGCGTATGCCGGCCCGACTGCAGACTCTGGTAATCCTCAGCCCCGATCAGCCCACGATCACGCACGGTCCTTACGCGTTCGGGCACTGACATTCGATAAAACCGGGGTATTCGTGATTTTTCCATGCAGGGAGTCTCTTGTTCGTCCGGGGCGTCGAGCTACCCCTCAAATATTGTCGGTTATCGCCAGTTGCAGTCCGGTGATCGCGGGTCTGAGTTCCAGTTGGCGGAATCCGCTTGCCGCAATCGACGATCTGAGCTCATCCAGCCGGGCCTCATCAGGAAGCACGAACATACCCAGATCCCCGCCACCGGCACCGCAGGGCTTGTAGGCCGCGCCGAAGTCCCGCGCAATACCGGCCAGGCGCTGGTGCTGCGGGCTGAGCACCTCCACCTGGGTACCGGCGCCAATTCTACCCATCAGGCCGCGATAGTTATTGATGCAGGTCATGAATGGGGCCAGGTCAGCGGATTTCACGCACGCCACCGCCTCCCGGGCGCAGCAATCCATCGCCTGCTGCAGACTCGCCGCGGCTGACGGATCCATGGCCCGCCAGCGCTCATAGGCGTCAAGAAACCGACCTGTCGATGCCGCCCTGCCCGTCCAGACAAACAGCAGCGGCCAGTCGTCCGGCCAGTCGACGAGCTGCAATTCGGGGCGATCTTCCACCAGCCGATAGACCAACAGGCCGCCGGCCAGGGCCGCAGCCAGGTCCAGACCGCTGCCCCGCCCCCCTTGTTCCCGGCGGTGCGCCTGCAGCAGCTCGGCCAGCTGCGGCGAGGCCTCCGATGCAGATGGCCGGAAATAGCGCTCCAGAGCCGCCTGCAGCGCCACGGTCACCGCGGCACTCGAACCCAGGCCCAGTTTGATCGGGCCGCCTTGTTCGTCCAGATAAAGCTCGCCGCTGTCAATCCTCACCTGAAGACCATCCGGACCCGGCAGCGCCGAAATATCCGACTGCTTGATCGCCCTGCTCAGCAAATTGCGGCACAACGCCAGCTCGGGGCGGTCTGCGCGCCCGTCGCGCCAGCGGATGCGGCCTGGGGATTCAATGGCGAATTCAACGGGTTCGCTCGTCAGCTGCGGGATTTCAAGATGGCCGACATCCGGAGGGCCACTGCTGATCGTTACGCGCACCCGCCGATCGACGGCCAGAACCAGGGCCGGCGCCCCGTGAAGGACCGCATACTCGCCGATGATCACGGCCTTGCCCGGCGCCGAGGCCTCGACCCGGCGCATCTCAGATCAGCCTTGCGCCTGACCCCAGCGGCGTGCGCAGCACGTCACTCACGCCGGCAAGACCGGCCAGGGTCGCGGCCACCTCGTCAGCTGCCTCGGGCAGGCAGATCGCCTTGACCTGCGGCCCGGCATCAACGGTAAAAAAAACCGGCCTGCCCTCAGCGCGCAGCTCACGCACAGCGTGCAGGCAGGCCATCGTGGCGGCATTCCAGTACAGCAGTCCGGGACTGGCGGCCATGGCCGAGGCATGCATCTTCAACGCGCTCGCTTCGGCAACCGCGGCCAGCGCCTCGAAGTCGCGTCCAGCAATGGCACGCCGAGCCAGGGCCAGATCGCCAGGGACCGTTTCGACCCATGCCGGGTAATACGGCGAGGTTTTCATGGTGCGGTTCATGCCGTCGCGCGAGGATACGGCTTTGCGTCCGCGGTTGGTGATCGCCACGACCACCTCCAGCGGCCAGTGGTCGCTGTCGAACAAGCCCTCGGCACGGCAGTCTTCGCCGCCGGGGCTTTCTCCGGCATGCATCTCGCAGAAACCGCCGAACAGCGAACGGGCCGCAGACCCGGAGCCGCGACGGGCTATAACCGACAAATCACCGCGCCCGCTCGGCCCGCCGAACACCCCGGCCGCCGCGACCACCAGGGCGGCAAAGCCCGAGGCCGAGGACGCCAGACCGGCGCCGGTCGCGCAATTGTAGCGGATGTCGATACGGCAGCGCGCAACGGCCGGACCGCGCAACCGGTCCGGTACCCGGGTGAGCGCCGCAGCATCCGTCGCGCGACCGTCCAGCCGGAATTCATCGGCGGCAAGATCCGGCGCCAGCGTCACCGTCGTCTCGGTGAACAAATCCGCCAGAGTGATTGACAGGGAGCCGGCGGCGGGAAGATTGAGCCCGGCGTCGCGCTTGCCCCAGTACTTCACCAGGGCGATGTTGGCGCCGGCGTGTGCGGTGGCGGATGTCGCCATTGGCATGCTGATTGCGGTTTCAGACCACCGGCTATGATACCCAGTAACCCGTAGCCTCAGTGACCGCCATCGCTTGGCTTATCGGTCACGGCCGCTGACTCCCGCGCCAGTTTTTCGCGCTCGGCGAAAGGCTTGAAGCGGGCGCGGGGAAAATCGATTCGAAACTCGGTGCCCACCCCCAATTCGCTTTCGGCCGACAGGTCCCAGCCGAAACGGCGGCACAGCCGCTTGACGATGGCAAGTCCCAGACCATAGCCCTCGTTGCTGCGGTCGTGGCCGCGATAGAAGGGCTCGAACATGTTTTCCAGATCCGCCTCACCCATTCCACAGCCGGTATCCCGGACCACGACGCCGCGATGATCGATCGCCACCTCAACCTCTCCACGCTCGGTATAGGTCAGCGCATTACGCAAAAGATTGTTGAAAACAATCGCCAGCACGCGCTCAGGCGCGTCCACCTCCAGCAGTCCGGTGGCCTTGATCCGGGTCTGTACGCCCTCCTTGCCCAGCGCGGTTTCGGACTGCTCCAGCAGCTCACGCAACAGGTCGTTGAGCACCATGGAAGAGGTCGATAGCTTGGACTCGCTCTCTCTGGCCAGCAGCAGCAGGGTCTCGACCAGCGATTCCATGTCAGCGACGGTCCGGCTCATGCGCTGAATCACTTTCTCGCGCCGGGCGGGGTCGTCGAATTTCGACAGCAGATTCAGGTTGGCCTTGAGCACCGCCAGCGGGGTCCGCAGTTCATGGCTGGCATTGCGGGTAAAGTTGCGCTCGCGCTGGATGAAAGATTCCAGCCGGCTGATGAACTGGTTGATGGCATTGACCAGCGTCAGCGACTCGGTATCCCCCACTTCGCCAAAATCCTCGGCGCTGAATTTTTCGAACCGGCCCGAGCGGAAGTCATAGTCGCGGACCGCTTCGGCCAGCTTGATGACGGTCGACACCGCGCGCCGGGACATGATGTAGCCGACCCAGGTCAGCAGATAGATCAGCAGCAAAACCGCCGTCAGCGGCGCAATGCCGAAATAAAAGGCCAATGAGGAAACCTGAACCTCGTCGAAAACCAGGAACAGGCGATCATCGCCGCGGCTGGTCACATGGATGACCGGCTGGGACCCGGGCGCGGCAGTTGAGCGGCGGAACCCTTCCGGTTCGTCTCTCAGCCACGCAGGCACCTGGTCGAAATCACCGTCCCGGGCCAGATAGCCGCGCAGATTGTTGGTGTTGGGCAGGGCGAAATCCGGGTCTTGCGCATAATGGCCCCAGAAGTGCTCGGCCTCGCCGTTCAGCGCTTCCTGAACCAGCACGCGCTCGACCACCAGTGCAGCGGCATACACCCCGAGAACGGTGGCCATGCTGATGGCCAGGATCTGCAGGATGAAGACCCGGACCAGCCGGGTATCCAGGTTGCCTTTCAGAAGTTGGTTCAAGGCGTTCAAGAGACGTTCATTCCGTCATTTGCGGACTGCGGTTCAGCGCCGGGCGCCGGCGTGCGCTCAGCGACGCCGGAAGCGGTAATGCGCCACCAGCCAGGCATTGCCGTTGTCGTAATTGAACAACTCCTCGCAGGCCATGAAAAACATGCGCCAGCGCTGGTGCCACAGGTCAGCGGCATCGCCATAGGCGCTCTGCATGACCGCCTGGATCTCGGCCTTCTTCGCGTCCATGTTCTCAAGCCAGGCTCGGCTGGTCCGACCATAATGTCGTCCAGAGTAAAGCTTGCGCTGCTCCAATGCCACGTCATCCTGGAAATGCAGCAGGGTGTCGGCCGCAGGCATCAGACCGCCGGTGAAGAAATATCGGCCCATCCAGTTGCCCTCGCCTTCCGTTTCAAACGGATAGACCAGATAACGATGGCAGAAAATATGCACAAAAAGCTTGCCCTCCGGCTTGAGCCAGCCGGCGATGCGCTGGAGCAGGATGCGGTAGTTGCGCACGTGTTCGAACATCTCCACGGACACGACCCGGTCAAAACGCTCATCGAGCTCGAGCACGTTGACGTCACGGGTCAGGATCCGAACGTTGTCCAGGCCGAGCTCTCTCGCCCGCGCTTCGATGTGCTCGCGCTGGGAAGCGGAATTCGATACCCCGGTAATTCGCGCATTGGGGTAAGCCTGCGCCATCCACAGGGTCAGCGAGCCCCAACCGCAGCCCAGTTCGAGTATGTGCTGACCGTCAGCAAGCTCGGCGTGTTCGCAGCTTGCCTTCAGCATGGCCTCTTCGGCAGCATCCAGGCTGGCGACCCCTTCGGACCAGTAGCCGCTGGAATATTTCAGCCGTCGCCCCAGAGCCAGCTGGTAGAAGGCAGCCGGCACTTCGTAGTGCTGTTCGTTGGCCGCATCGGTTTCAATGGCAACAGCCGACTCGGCAAGCTCTTCGATCAGGTCCGATGCGCGACGGCCGGCACGCTCCACGTCCTGGTCAAATTCGTTGGCCAGGCGGCGTTTGAGCAGCCGTCGGATTCCGGCCCGGATGGCCCAGTCTGGTGCAAGCCCTTTTTCGGCCAGATCGATCGGTTTCATTAACGGTGTTTTTCTTCTGCAGCGGAAACGAAGGCTTCTGGCGCGGTTGATGTCGGGCGCTCGCGCCCCAGCCAGAAAAGAAAGGGGAGAATGATCGCCCAGCTCAGGCCGGTTGCCAGGATGACCTGCCAGGCCGGCGCCAGCCATTCGACGGCGCCGAAGCGTGAACCGGCAAAGTAGGAAAACGGCGAGCCGATCGCGCCGGCGACGGCCAGCACGACCAGACGCTGCTTGAACGCGGCCAGCGAGTGATTGATGACCAGGGCGACGGCGATCCACAGCAGCATGATCCAGATCGGCGCAAACCCCGGCCACGGCCAGGCGCTGGCATATTGCAAAAGCCCGAGCTGTACCCAGGCAGTGTCGAGCACGAAACCGAGGCATAGACAGACGGCCAGCAGCATCCAGTCGAGCGGCTGGCGATTGCTGGGGTGAAGTTGCCAGAGCATCAGCAAACCGACCACCAGCAGCCCGGTCCACAGGATGCCGTGCGCAGCTCCGATCACGCACGCCGGCCAGGCCAGCGGGAACAGCCCCTGGTTGACCAGGAAGGCGCGCGTCATACCGCGCCGGCGGTCAGCCCTTGCTGCCCAGGCGGCCGATAGCCGGGCGCGGCGAACAGCAGATGAACATC
>CAZUTZ010000118.1:0-8041 GCA_964623655.1 uncultured Wenzhouxiangella sp. | reverse complement strand
GACCAGGGACCAGGGACCAGGGACCAGGGACCAGGGACCAGGGACCAGCAATTGGTTGGGTTTCAGGTGCCTGATAGTTCCCGGTTTTTCATCTTTTTTCTCAAAGCCAATTGCAAGCGCTCTTACCTGCCTTCATCGCTGAGGACCCCTACTGGTCCCTTGTCCCTGGTCCCTAGAAATTCAACGCTCGTCGATGGACGGCACCACCCGGTCTTCGGGGCCGATGTAGTCCGCACTGGGTCGAATGATGCGGTTGTTGGCGCGCTGCTCCATGACGTGGGCGCACCAACCGGTGACTCGCGACATCACGAAAATGGGGGTGAACAAGCCGGTCGGAATGCCCATGAAGTGGTAAGACGAGGCATGGTAGAAGTCGGCGTTGGCGAACATGCGCTTTTCTTCCCACATGGTCTTTTCCACGATTTCCGAGACCGGAAAGAGGACTGAATCACCGACGTCGGCGGCCAGCTTGCGCGACCACTCGCGGATGATGGCGTTACGTGGATCCCTGTCGCGATACACGGCATGACCAAAACCCATGATTTTTTCCTTGGCAGCCAGCTTGCGCAGCACGTCTTCACGCGCCTCCTCGGGCGAGCCGTACTGCTCCAGCATGGCCATGGCGGCCTCGTTGGCCCCGCCATGCAACGGCCCGCGGAGCGAGCCAATGGCGCCGGTCACGCAGGAGTGGAGGTCGGACAACGTTGATGCGCAAACGCGGGCAGTGAAGGTGGAGGCGTTGAATTCGTGCTCGGCATACAGCGTCAGAGAGACGTCCATGACGCGCGCATGCAGCTCGTTGGGGGCCTCGCCACGCAGCAGGTGCAGAAAATGTCCGCCAATACCCTCATCGTCGGTCTCGACCTCGATCCGAACGCCGTCGTGGCTGTAGCGGTACCAGTAGGCAATCATGGATGGAAAGCTGGCCAGCAGGCGGTCGGCCACTTCCTGCTGCTGCGAGAAATCGGTCTCGGTCTCCACGTTGCCGAGGAAAGAACAGCCGGTACGCATCACATCCATCGGGTGAGCGTCGGCCGGAATACGCTCCAGGACCTCCTTGAGTTCAGCCGGCAGACCGCGCAGGGATTTCAGGCGCGCGCTGTAGGCGTCCAGCTCGATGCGGTTGGGCAAATGACCTTTCAGGATCAGGTGGGCGACTTCGTTGAAAGTGGCATTTTCGGCCAGATCGTCAACGGCATAGCCGCGATAGCGCAGGCTGTTGCCGGTCGCGCCCACGGTGCAGATCGAAGTCTGTCCGGCCGACTGACCGCGCAGGCCGGCACCGGTTTTTTTCTCGCTCATTCTTGCTTGGGCTCCTTGCTGAAAAGTTCGTCGAGCTTGCGCTCATAGTCGTGATAGCCGAGAACTTCGTAAAGCTCAGCGCGCGTTTGCATACCGTCGAGCACCTCGCGCTGGTGACCGTGCCGGGCCACTGACTCATACACCAGCCATGCCGCGCGACTCATTGCCCGGAAAGCGCTCAAGGGGTAGAGCACCATGGCAACGTTGACTCTGCCCAGTTCGGCGACACTGAACAGGGGGGTCTGCCCGAACTCGGTGATGTTGGCCAACACCGGCACCGGCACGCGGCGGGTGAACTCGGCGAATTCGTCCAGCGTGTGCAGGGCTTCGGCAAAGATCATGTCGGCGCCGGCCTCGACATACAGATTGGCCCGATCGACAGCCGCCTGCATGCCTTCGCTGGCATGGGCGTCGGTCCGCGCCATGAAAACAAAGCCCTCGTCGTGGCGGGCGTCCACGCCGGCGCGCACCCGGTCAGCCATTTCCTGCGGGCTGACCAGGGCCTTGTTGGGCCGGTGTCCGCAGCGCTTGGCCTGCACCTGGTCTTCCATGTGGATCGCCGCCACTCCCGCGCGCTCCATTTCACGCACCGTGCGGGCAATATTGAAGGCGCTGCCCCAGCCGGTGTCGACGTCGACCAGCAGCGGCAAGTCGCACACGGAAGTGATGCGACGGGCGTCTTCGGCGACGTCCGAAAGCTGGCTGATGCCCAGATCCGGCAGGCCCAGCGAAGCATTGGCCACACCGGCACCGGACAGGTAGATGGCCTGATGGCCGGCTTTCTGCGCCAGCAGCGCGCTGAAGGCATTGACGGTGCCGACGATCTGCACCGGCGCCTGTTGTTCGACCAGGCTACGAAAGCGGATTCCGGGGGTCGGCTGGGCCATTTTTGGGCTCTTGTTTTGATCCTGACTGGCCCAGCATAATATCACGCGAGACCCGCTCAACCAGGAGCCGGTTCGGTTGCCCGCCGGTCTCTAGACTTGATGAGCCAAAGCCGTCTCGGCGGCAAACATGGCCCGATTGGCCAACTCGTCGGCCACCTGCTGCGGCAAAAAAGGCACGCTGACCGGGCCGTGCGGCAGCACCAGATTCAAGGTGGCCAGATCGTGTCGCCGCAGGTAGGGACTGGTCGTCAGCGAGGCCTGCTGCGCTCGGGTCAGTTCGAACACGTCGATCCTGCGCCCCAGCAGTCCCCGCCGAACCCACAGCCGCGGGCCGTCCAACGCCCAGCCCCAGTTCTTGATCCGCCAGTGCAACAACGGCAAGGCCAACGCGCCGGCGCCGCCCAGCCACAGCAGCGACCAGTGATGGCGCCCGAACAGCAGCGCCGTTATCAGCAAGGCCAAAACCAGAGCCAGCAACAACCGGGACCAGGCAAACTGCCTGAATTTCTTGCTGACGGCGTTGAAATCGACCGGCAGCCGGGCCTCGTGAAGCAAAGTGGCGCTGAGACCCAGGTCCGTCGCGCGCAGGCCGGGGATCAGGAAGCTGCTTTTGCCGCCGTCGTCGTCGACCTGCAGACCGCTCTGGGTCTGATGCACGGTCAGCGACCAGCAGCCCAGCAAGCGTCCAACGGGCGACTGGCGCAACAGCAGGCCGGTGATTTTCGGCCGCCGGATGGTTTGCTCGCGCCGATCCAGCAGACCGGCAACGGCGACGATGCGATCGCCCAGATCACTCAGACGGTAATCGTGGAAGCGCAATATGGCCAACAGGCCGGAGAGCAAGAACAGCACCAGCAGCACCGTCGCGACGAAGCTCGGACCCCACCACCAGGCCCACTGCACCGATTCGGCAGCGGTTTCGACATATTCTTCCAGCCGCTCGGAGAATCGGTTCATCAGGTTGCTGCTGACATAAAAAAACAGCCCGGCCAGTACCCAGACCTGATTGCTAGACACACCGTGCAAAAACAGTCGGCCGGCACTTGCCCGATACAAGGCCTCGCCGCTGTCGCTGCCCATTGCCGCGGTCTTGTCATCCGCGTTCGGATCGATCCGAAGCCGGCTGATCCGATCACGCATTTCAAGCGCCAGTGCGCGTGGAATGCCCGGGAGCTCGACTTCCTTTTCGGCCGCGCCGGGTGTTTGCAGACTGAACCGCACCAGGCCAAATGGTCGGAAATAGAACGGCTCGCCGATCTGGATATTCTGGACCCGGGCGAAGCGAACGCGCAGCTCGCGCTGCTCGATCAGACCGCGGCGAACGCGAACGGCATCGTCTTCCAGACAAAAGCGAAAACGCCGGTGATAAATCATCCCGCCCAGCACCGAGAGCAGCAGAAACAGAAGCAGCAGCATTCCAAGCTCGCGCATGCCCAGCCAGTCGGTGAACGCCGCCCCGGCGCCGGCGCCGGCAAACAGAAAGATGTTTTCCCGAATCTGCTTTTGCAGACCGTTCAGGATGATGAAAACCAGCGCCAGTCCGCTCAGACGCTGCCAGTCCTGCACGGCCTGGCTCATGAAGTCGCGTCCTGACCGCGCTCCTCGGCGTAATCGTCGCGAATCTGCTCGAGCAGGTATTGCCGGACCCGCCGCGCGTCATCACGCTCCAGCCCCTCAACGGTCAGATCGGCGGCCAGCCCCCCGGCAGTGAAGCATTTGACCCGGTTCAGGCCGAACAGGCGCTCGAGCGGGCCGGATGCGGTTTCGACGTGCTGAATGCGCGCAAACGGCAGGATCGCCGTCCGCTGCCAGATCAGCCCCGAGTGATAAATCAGATCATGCTCACGCAGCGCCCAGCGGCGCCGGCGCGCCTCCAGCGACGCTATGATGGCGAACCAGACCAGCGGGATACCGGGTATGAACGCCAGCCCTGCCGGCAGTTGAACCTCGACCCAGGGCAGGCGCGGCACGACCGCGGTCAATACGATCAGAATCAGCCAGAAGATGGCCGAGGAGATAATGGCGTATGGCACGAAACGTGCCGAAACGCGCCGCAGGGCGGCCTGGCGAAAGTCGGGCAAGGCGGCTGAATCAACGACCTCGTTGCTGAACGCAGCCCCCGAAAGCGGGGCCTCGGACCACTGATGAGGCTCGGGCAGTCCTTTTTGTCGAGTCGGCTCCATGATCAACGACTCGCCGCCCGGATGATCCGCCGGCAGCGCCACAGCAGATAATTCACCGCCAGCCAGAAGTGCTTGAACTGCGGATTACGAGTCTGCTTGTGGTAATAGCGATAATAAATCTGCTGGGCAATCACGGCCAGACGGAACAGGCCATAGACCTCGTAGAAAGCCCAGTCAGCGGGCTTGAATCCGGTGCGCTGGCAATAGTAGTCGACGACCTCCTCGCGCCTCATCATGCCCGGCAGATGGGTCGGCTGACGCCGGAAGCCCTTGAAATAGCGATCATCATCGGCCTGTACCCAGTAGGCCATGGAGTTGCCCAGATCCATCAGCGGGTCGCCCAGCGTGGCCAGTTCCCAGTCCAGCACGCCCACGATCTTGAGCGGATCATCGGGATCGAGCACCAGATTATCGAAACGATAGTCGCCGTGGATCACCCCAATGGCCACCTCGTCGGGCACGCGCTCGGCCAACCAGTCCATCACGTAGCGCCCGGGCAGCACGTTCCAGGTGCGGGCGCGCTTGAAGCGCTCGGACCAGCCCTCGATCTGGCGCCGGTTGTAGCCGACGCCCTTGCCCAGCTTGCGCAGCCCCGCGGCATCGACGTCGACCTGGTGCAGGTCGACCAGACGATCAACAGCCGCGCGCGAAAGACTTTGCGCTTGCTCGGCATCCAGGATCAGTCCCTCGGGCAGATTGGCGCGCAGGATGATGCCCTCAAGACGCTCCATGACATAAAAGTCCGAGCCGATAAGCTCGTGATCGGCACATAGTCCCAGCATTTCCGGAACATACGGAAAGACCGGCTTGAGCGCTTTCTGCACCTTGTACTCGCGCACCATGTTGTGAGCCGATTTGGCCTTGGTTCCCGGCGGCGGCCGGCGCAGGATCAAATCGCGATTGGTGTAGCGCAAGCGGTAGGTGAGGTTGGACGCGCCGCGGGCAAACTGCTGGACTTCGGGCACGCCCTCAAGCCCGTCGACGCGCGCTTTCAGCCAGCGGTCAACGGCTTCGACATCGAAGCCGTCTTCTTCTCGCAGGGCTCGGGGTTGATCGATCAAAGCCTGGTTGGACATGGTGGCCAAACGCCGTCATCATAAAAGCGCAAGCATATCAAGGCGCGGGCGAAAACTGCGGCTTCGAATGCCCTGCCTGCCCGACTACTGTCGGTACCGCTTGAGCTCGATGCGCGCGATCAGACCGCGGTGCACCTCGTCGGGCCCGTCGGCCAGACGCAGGCTGCGCGCGGCGGTCCAGGCAGCGGCCAGCGGAAAATCCTCGGAAACCCCGGCACCGCCGTGGAGCTGAATGGCCAGATCGATGACGTCCTGGGCCATGCGCGGCACGGCGACCTTGATTTGCGAGACCACGCTCATGGATTTCCGGACGCCGCGATGGTCCAGACACCAGGCGGCTTTCAGCACCAGCAGTCGGGACTGTTCGATGGCAATCCGGGCCTCGGCGATGCGCTCGCCGTTGCCGCCCAGCTTGGCCAGCGGACGGCCGAAAGCGGTCCGGTCCAGCGCCCGGCGACAGGCCAGTTCCAGCGCATGCTCGGCCAGACCAATCAGGCGCATGCAGTGGTGAATCCGGCCCGGCCCGAGACGACCCTGGGCAATTTCGAAGCCGCGGCCGGGCCCGGCGATGATGTGATCCAGCGGCAGACGCACGTTGTCGAAACTGGCCTCGCCGTGCCCGTAGGGCGCATCGAGCATATTCATTGCTGTGAGCATGCGCTCGATCTTGACCCCCGGTGTGTCCAGCGGGACGAGCACCATGGAGTGGCGCTGATGACGATCGGCTCCGGCGTCGGTCAGGCCCATGAAAATACCAATCCGGCAATGCGGATGGCCCAGACCAGTCGACCACCATTTGCGTCCGTTCAGGACCACCTCATCGCCATCGACGGTGGCGGTCGCGGCCATATTGGTGGCGTCGCTCGAGGCCACGTCCGGCTCGGTCATGAAAAAAGCCGAGCGAATCTCTCCGGCCAGCAGGGGTTTGAGCCAGCGCTCTTTCTGGGCCTGGGAGCCGTAGTGATACAGCACCTCCATGTTGCCGGTATCCGGCGCATTGCAGTTGAAGATCTCCGGGGCAATGAAACTGCGCCCCGTCTCCTCGGCAATGGCTGCATAGTCGGCATTACTCAGCCCCGCACCCAGCTCGCTCTTGGGCAGGAACATGTTCCACAGCCCCTGACTCTTCGCCTTGGCCTTGAGCTGCTCAATCACCGGCAGCACCACCCAGGGGTTGTCCAGACTGCGCAGCTCGCGCAGATACTCCGGCTCCACCGGCTCAATTTCCTCTTTCATGAACTGGCGAACCCGCTTGAGGTAATCCGCGCCTTTCTCTGACAGCTCAAAATCCATGACAGCCCCCTTGGTTGTCGTTGTGGCCCTGATCTGTCTGCAGTCTAGTCCCCACAAACTCAATTAGGCCACTGAATTTTTCTTATGCCGCGTTATACGATATTTTTATACGACTACCCAACTGGCTCGGCGAATACCCCGGGGTTATCCATAACGTCAGTGGGGAGGTGTTTCCGGGATGCTCTTTGGCCAGGGATGGCCAAAGCGCAGCGTACAGGGACGTATTCACAGCGTATCCCGGAAACACCTCCCCACTGACGTTCTCCACGGAACAATCAGTCTCCTGAAAGGACAAGAAGCAATGAACCCAGCTAACCGAATCGACCTCAACCTGCTGAGCCTCTTCCTCACCGTCTACCGCGAAGGCAGCCTCACTCGAGCCAGCCAGATCCTCCACCTGACCCAACCCGCCGTCAGCCACTCCCTCGCCCGCCTGCGCGAACAGTTCGACGACCCCCTGTTCCGCCGCCAGGGCAACCGCATGGTCCCCACCCCCCTGGCCCAACGGCTGGCCAGCGCCATCCACCCCGGCCTGAGCGACATCCAGGCGGCACTGAATGGCTTCCAGGACTTCAGCCCCGAACAGCAACCCCGCGTCTTCAACCTGGCTCTGCGCGACGTGCTCGAAGCAACCTTCCTGCCCGGCCTCATGCAGGAAATGACCCACTACCCCGGCATCGAGATCATCAGCCAGCGGGTACCGAGGCGGGAAATGGAACAGCAGCTGGCATCCGGAAAACTGGACTTTGCGGTGGACGTGCTGCTGCCGGTCAGTGAGCAGACCGCCCACGAGCAACTGCACGAGGATCATCTGGTCGTGGTCGCGCGCCCGGACCACCCGCTGGCGCAGAAGGGAATGACCATGGAAGGCTATCTGGAATGGTCCCACATCCTGGTGTCCTCCCGATCCGAGGGCCAGGGCATTGAAGACTTCGCCCTGAGCGCCCACGGACAGCGGCGGCGCATCGCACTGCGCTGCCAGCACTATTTCGCCGCCTGCCGCACCGCCGCCGCCACCGACCTGCTGGTCACCATGCCCGCGGCCTACGCGAGCATCATCAACCAGTACCTGAACGTCGCGACGATGCCCGCACCGACGGGCATGCCCAACGTGGACGTGCACCTGTACTGGCACCGCCAGTATGAGCGCGAACCGGCATTGATGTGGCTCAGGGAGAAACTACACAGACTGGGGTACGAAGGGAACGCCTGGAACTGATTCAGATCGAGTCCGGAGGAGCCTTCTTCCGGACGCCGTCAGCTGGAGTCTCAGTTTCAGGGAGTACCCACCAGAAACAGG
>CAZUTZ010000117.1:0-8041 GCA_964623655.1 uncultured Wenzhouxiangella sp. | reverse complement strand
GAACCCTGAACCCTGAACCCTGAACCCTGAACCCTGAACCCTGAACCCTGAACCCCTCCTTCACCCCTCCAGGCGCCTAATAAGGAGATGAAAGTTTTAATACTGCTCTTGAGTGCCGTCCTGCTAACCGGTTGCGCCTCACTCCGCAATACCGAACCGCTCCCGACGGTCGACGGCGTCGATCTCGAGCGCTACATGGGCGAGTGGTATGTGATTGCCAATATTCCCTATTTCGGTGAACGTGGAAACGTCGAGGGGCGGGCCATTTATCGCTTGCGCGATGACGGGCGCATGGATGACATATACCTGTACCGTCGCGGCGATTTCGACAGTCGCGAGCGCAGCCTGGAGGGGGTTGCCTGGGTCGTCGATGAGGAGACCAACGCCCAGTGGAAGGTGCGGTTCTACTGGCCTTTCACCTTCGATTATTACGTTGTCGGCCTCGATGAGGACTATCAGTGGAGCATGGTCGGTCATCCGTCCCGGCGCTATGCCTGGATCATGGCGCGCGAGCCGCGCATGGATGATGATCTGTTCCAGGAGCTGCTGACCCGTTTCGATGAACTGGGCTTCGATTCCTCGGAGCTGAAAAAAGTGCCGCAGTTTCCCGAGCAGGTCGGCCAGCCCGGTTTTCAGTAGCGAAACCCTGAAGCAGACAGGGCATCTGTCTGACTCAAGGGGGCTGTGTCGCCGAAGCGCGGCGCCGGAAGCGCATCCGAAGCGTGATCCACAGCACGCCGGCCAGCACCATGCCGCCGCCGATCAGCAGGCGAGGGCCGGGGCGGTCGCCCCACACGACAACACCGAGCACCACGGCCAGCACCGGCACCAGCAACAGATAGGGCGTGACCGTGTTGACCTCGTGGCGCTGGATCAGCCAGTAAAAGCCCCCGTGTCCGATGATGGATGCGCCCACGGCTGAATAAAAGATGGCGCCCAGGACCGAAGGATTCGAAAGCACATCCAGGTCGGGCAGGGTCGGCTGGCCCAGCGCCCAGGTCAGGCCAATCAGCAAGGGCAACGACAGCAGCGCGTTCCAGGCCTGGAAATTCAGCACCCGAATGCCTTCCAATCGCCGCATGAGCATGGTGCCGACGGCCAGCGACAGCGCCGCGAGCAGGACCAGCGCCACCACATCCAGCTGCGCCAGGACCAGCGGGTCCAGATTCATGACCAGCACGCCGACAAAGGCCAGCAGGATGCCCGAACTGGTGCGCCATCCAATCCTTTCGCCCAAAAACAGCACGGCCAGCAGTGTCGCCATGGGGATATAGATCTGCATCAGCAGGGCGATTGACGAGACGTCGATGGAACGTTCGAGCGCGACGAACAGCAGCGCGAAATGAATGCCACCCATGCACCAGCTCGTCAGCACCAGCCCGAGCCACTGGTCGCTGGCCGGCGGGCGCAGAAGCGGCAGCAGCAGGATCAGCACGAGCAAAAAACGCGCCACCGTGAAGCTCAGCGGTTCCATCTGGTTCACCACCCAGGCAGCGGCGAGAAAGTTGCCGGCCCAGGTCAGGCAGATAAAACCCAGAAGCAGGAAGTGTTTGAACGGCACGGATCGGAATGCGGGCAATTAGGGCCTGCATTGTGACGCAACGGGTGTCGTGGGGTGGGCCAATTGTGTCTGGTTATGTCAATGGCCGAAACATAGGCCCCCTGAATGCGCGTTTTATTTAAGTGATATGTATATCGAAATGGGCTTTAAAAGTGATAGGTATCACATAAAATAAATTATTGGCACAAAATCTGCATTAACCCTAGCGAGAAACAGAAAATGCAGCAGGCAAAAAAATGACTCAGAGCAGCTTCCAAAAGAATACGACCTCCTCTAACAGAGAAGAAATCGATGGCCTGTTCTGTGAGGAAGTCCTGCGCGAATGGCTGTTAAAGCTCCAGCGTCTTGTGGAGCAGCAAGAAAAAAAGAACGCGGCTGAGGCCAAAAAAGTTGGAACCCACGGTGATAGGACTGCCCGTCTTAAAGTGGTTAACGTATCGGGAAGGGGACCCTAGAAAGGCGTTGAGCAGGTGAAACAGCGCCGAGCCTGCAGCGGCATCGCAGGCTTTCCTGGACCGCAGCCCGGCCCGACTGGCCGGGCTTGCTTTTTAGAGGGTACTTGCGTTGTTCACGTCTCTGCTGACAGACTTCGCGGGTGACTTTGATCTATTCATTGCTTTTTGTGGTCGTCTTGATGGCGGTGCTTTGGCTCTGGCAGCTGCGCTCGGGCCGCGCCGATTGGGTCGACGTCGCCTGGGCGGCAAGTATCGGCCTGTTGGCGATTGGCTACGCCGTGTTCGGTGACGGCGCGATCGAGAAACGCGTACTGGTCGCTCTGGTGGCCGGGACCTGGTCTTTTCGCCTGACCTACCATCTGGCCGAGCGTCTTGCCGGACACCAGGAAGAAGACGGCCGTTATCAGGCCATGCGCGAGCACTGGGGCAAGCGCGCGGCATTCTGGCTGTTGGTCTTTTTCATGGGCCAGGCCCTCGTCGCCTGGTTGTTTTCCTTGCCCGCCTGGGTGGTGGCCAACGATCCGTCGGACTCCTTGAGCATCTGGGTGGTGCTTGGTGTGCTGGTCTGGTTCATCAGCCTTGCCGGCGAGTCCCTGGCCGATCGCCAGCTCGCGGCCTTTCGCAAGGATCCGGACAACCGTGGCCAGGTGTGCCAGGTCGGGCTGTGGAGATATTCGCGCCATCCCAACTATTTCTTTGAGTGGCTGCACTGGTTCAGTTATCCGCTGATCGCCATGGGCGCGCCGAATCAATGGATTGCCTGGCTGGGTCCGCTACTGATGCTGCTGTTTCTGTACCGCGTCACCGGCATTCCGTATACGGAAAAGCAGTCATTGAAATCCCGCGGTGAGGCCTATCGCGAGTACCAGCGCACCACCTCGGCCTTCTTTCCCTGGCCGCCGAAGTCTTGATTTTCTGGTTGGGCTGCCTGCCGGCCCGCCGATCCGTCGGGGGCCCGGTTCTCTGCTCGCGCAAGGTTTAGTCGGAGGTAAAAATCAGCTTCGGCCGGTTGTATAGGGTGGCTGCAATGAACGCCAGCGCCAAGGCCAGCAGCAGCGTGGAGCCGATGGACAACATCAGCCACAGGGCATTGAGCGGCTCGCCGCGCACCAGTTCCAGGATCAGCACGTTCTGGCTCAGCAGGGGGACCAGGGTCATCCAGGTCTCGGTTCGCGTCGGATCAATCAGAATCCAGAAGCTCGGCACCATCGGAATCAGGATGACCAGGCCCATGTAGCTCTGCGCCTCGCGGTAGCTCTTGGCAAACGAAGCCAGAATGATCAGCAGCCCAGCCGCCATGAGCGCGACCGGGGAGACCAGCAGAAAAGCGATGCCGGCGACGCGGAAATCCAGATTCAGCGCCATGTCCATGTCGGCCACTGGCAGAAAGCCCATGGCGTAGACAAAGGCGACCAGGCTCAGTCCCAGCGTCAGCAGGGCGAAAAAGGTGGTCGCCAGCAGCTTGCCGGCCATGATCTGCCAGCGCGGCAGCGGATTGATCAGCAGCGGTTCAAGGGACTTGCGTTCGCGCTCACCGGCGGTGGTATCCGTGGCCATGTGCATCGAGCCCATGAACACCGCGATCATGATGAAGTAAGGCAGAAACGAGAGCAGCATGCCGCCACGCGATTCCGGCGTGGAAAGGTCAACGACAGAAACCTGCAGCGGCCGGGTAACGTCCGGGTGTACGCCCCTTAGCTGCAGGCGGTTCTGGGTGATTTGCGAAGCGTAGGCGTTCAAGTAGCCGCGCACCCGGCTGATGGTGGTGCCGGTATATCGAAGCGACTGGTCGGCCAGGAGTTCGATCCTGGCGGGTCGGCCTTCGCGCCAGTTTTCGCCGAACTCGGCCGGAATGCGCAGGATGATTTCTTCGTCTTCGCGCCGGATCGCGCCTTCCGGATCGTCAGGCGGGTCGTTGATGATGACGCCCTCTCGGCTTAGGAAATCAACCAGCATCGGCGCGTTTTCAGCCCCGACCACCGGCAGTTCCAGCGGCGCTTCCATGCGCTCCGTGGCCTGAGCGGTCATGAAAGAAATCATGACGGCGAAAATCGCCGGCCCCAGCAGCGGTCCCAGGATCAGGGTGCTGACCAGCACGCGGCGGTCGCGGAAGTTGTCCAGCACTTCCTTGGTGAACACGGCCATCATGCCAGCAGCCCCTCGTCTGAACCGATCAGCTGCACGAAGGCGTCTTCCAGGTTGTTGCGGCCTGAGCGCCGGAGCAGGTCATCGGCCGTACCCTCCGCGGCGACCCGGCCCTTGGCGATGATGACGATGCGGTCGCACAGCGCGGCCACCTCCTGCATGATGTGGGTCGACAAGACGACGCAACGCCCCTCGTCTTTGAGCCGACGTAAAAAGCCGCGCAGCGCGCGCGTGGTCATGACGTCCAGACCGTTGGTGGGTTCGTCGAGCAGCACCGTGCGCGGGTCGTGGACCAGCGCCCGGGCGATGGCGGTCTTGACCCGCTGACCCTGGGAAAAGCCGACCGGGCGCCGGTCGATGAATTCATCCATGTCCAGCACGCCGGCCAGCTGCTCGACGCGACTGGCGATGTCGGCTTTTTTCATGCCCTGCAGGCGGCCGAAATAGGCAATGTTTTCGCGCGCGCTCAGGCGATCGTAGAGGCCGCGCGAATCGGGCACGACGCCCAGGAGGCTTTTGACCCTGATCGGCTCGATCTGCGGATCGATGCCGTCGACGCGCATGCTGCCGGCATCGGGTTTGAGCAGCGTGTAGAGCATGCGCAAGGTGGTGGTTTTGCCTGCACCGTTGGGGCCGAGCAGGCCGGTGATCTGGCCGTCGCGGGCGGTAAAGCTGATCTCATCGACGGCCACGACCTTGCCCTTGTTGAAGGTCTTTTTCAGGCCCCTGGCTTCAATCATGGCGCAGGCCCCAATAAATCCAGAAAGAAGGGATCCGGTCCGAGCCGGTCCATGCATTCGGTGTCGAGCTCGTCGACCGATGCCGAATCCATGAACTCGGCGGCAATGCGGCCGGCGCAGCGGCCGGTCAGCACGATATGACCGCGTCCGCGGGCCACCAGGTGCAGACTGTTGGAGAACTGCGCGTGGGCTTCCTCACCGTATTCCGGCGGGGTGACCGGGTCGAGTTCGCCCGACAGGATCAGGATCGGCACCTCGCTGTCGAAGGGCTGATGAAAATGCGCCGGCACCTCGCCGAGCGGCCAATCGCTGCAAACTGCATCGTAGACTTCGCGCATGGAATCTCCCAGCAGCGTGTCTTCACTCCCCGGCACATCCGGCCAGTCCGGCCAGTCCTCGCTGCAGCCGACGGAAAAATTCACGCCCACGGCGATGGCGTCGGCCATCTGGTCGGTAATGATCAGCGCCTGACTGGCGATGCGCGCCGGATTGCCGGTCGCCGCCGCCTCATGAATCAGGTAGGGAATCATCATCTGCGACTGCGGGTTATAGGCCAGGAAGCGAAGGGCCGTGGCCAGGGTGGCGCGCGTGAACGGGATATCGACCGCGCTGCCGGTCCGCGGATGCGTCACCGACAGTTCCGGTCCATCGTCGTGGTCGGGAAAGTCGGCCTTCAGTGACCGAAACGCCGCGGCCAGATCCGGAAAAGTGGCGTCGCAGTCGGCATCGGCGGCGCAGGCCTCGATCAGCCGGTCCAGGGCGAGATCGAGCTTGATGCCGTGTTCGGAGGCCAGGTGCAGACGAGTCGGCACCACGGCGTCGAGAATGACGCTGCGCACCGGGTCCGGAAACGCTCGCAGATAGACCTGGGCCATGCGCGTGCCGTAGGAGCCGCCGATCAGGTTGATCTGCTCGAAGCCGTAGTGCCGGCGCAGTGCTTCCAGGTCGCGCGCGGCATCGCCGGTGGTGTAGAAGCGAACGTCGGCATCCCATTCGCGCTTGCATGCCAACAGCTGCTCGACGACCCGCTCGTTGTCCGGGGAAAGCCAAACTTCGTCTTCTTCGTCGAAGTGGCAGTGCAGCGGGTTGGAGCCGCCGGTGCCACGCTGGTCGAGAAAGATCAGATCGCGCTGGCGATTGATGTCGCGCAGGGCCATGCGCATGATGGGCGCGGTTTCGCGCGCCGACTGACCCGGCCCGCCGGCAAGGAAAAACACCGGATCGTCAGTGCTCCGCGGACCGCGCGCCGGCATGACGGCATAGGCCAGCTCGATCTGTCGGTCGTCGGGCCGGGCCGGGTCTTCCGCAACCGTCAGCGTGCCGCATAAGGCATCGGCGGTGAGCCGTCCGCCGGCGGCGGAGAGTTCGCAGGGCTCGAGGCCGTCGTAGCGCTCGCCCGCCGCCGCCATCTTGGTGACCATCAGCACCAGAACGGCCAGTGAAAACCATCGAATCATGTTCGCTTTGGCGCTCCTTGCCAGCCAGGGAGATACACTGCACGGCTAGCTTACACCCATCACTTGACCCAAGACGATGTGCCATCCGTCATGAAAGCGCTGGAAGTCCGCGATCTGCGCAAAACCTACAAAAACGGCGTCGTTGCCCTCAAGGGCATCGATCTGGAAGTGGCCGAAGGCGACTTTTTCGCCCTGCTGGGGCCGAATGGCGCCGGCAAGTCGACCTTGATCGGTATTGTCTCCTCGCTGGTCAACGCGACCTCGGGCGAGACCCGGGTCTTCGGCATCAGCGTGCAGCAGGACCGCTCGCGCGCCATGGCCGAAATCGGGCTGGTGCCGCAGGAAGTCAACTTCAACCAGTTCGAAAAGCCGTTCGATATCGTGGTCAACCAGGGCGGCTACTACGGCGTGCCGAGGACGGTGGCCAAGGAGCGCGCCGAGCGGTACCTGAAACAGCTCGGGCTTTGGGACAAGGCGTTCCGCGTTTCGCGCACCTTGTCCGGGGGCATGAAGCGGCGCCTGCTGATTGCCCGGGCCATGGTGCACCAGCCACGCCTGCTGATTCTCGATGAGCCCACTGCCGGGGTCGATATCGAAATCCGCCGCTCGATGTGGCGCTTCATCCGCGAAATCAACGCCGCCGGCACCACGGTCATCCTGACGACGCATTACCTGGAAGAAGCCGAGAACCTGTGTCGCAACATCGCCATCATCGACCAGGGCCAGATCGTCGAGGACACCAGCGTGAAAGAACTGCTCGGCAAACTGGACGTCGAGACCTTCGTTCTTGATCTGCGCGAGCCGATTGATACAGCGCCGCAGGTTGACGGCATGGATGTCGTGCTGGCGGATCCGACCACGCTGGAGGCCAGCATTCCGAAGTCCAGAAGTCTGAATCGGCTGTTTCAGGTGCTGGAGCAGCGCAACATCGTGGTCAAATCCATGCGCAACAAGGCCAATCGCCTGGAAGAACTGTTCGTCCGCCTGGTTCATCTCGACGAGGACGCGGTGCCGGAGGTGGCGTCGGCCAGCCAGGAGAAAACGGCATGAGCGAACAAGTTTCGGCACGCTCATTCTGGATCGGCTACAAGACCATCCTGATCAAGGAAGTCACCCGAATCCTGCGCATCTGGGCCCAGACCCTGCTGCCGCCGGTGATCACCATGAGTCTGTACTTCGTCATCTTCGGCGCCATCATCGGTCGCCGGGTCGGCGAAATGGGCGGCATGCCCTACATGGACTTCATTGTTCCGGGTCTGATCATGCTGACCGTGATCACCAATTCCTACGGCAACGTCACCAGCTCCTTTTTCGGCGCCAAATTCGGCAAGCATGTCGAAGAGCTGCTGGTCTCTCCGCTGCCGCCGTGGATCATTCTGGCCGGCTACATCTCCGGCGCGGTGTTTCGGGCCGTGACCGTGGGCTTGCTGGTGTGGCTGGTGGCCGGGTTTTTCTCGGGCTTTCACCTGCACAACATCTTCGTCACCTTCAGCGTCCTGCTGCTCACGGCGGTGGTCTTTGCGCTGGGCGGCTTCATCAACGCCATCTACGCCCAGAAATTCGACGATATTTCGATCATCCCGACTTTCGTGCTGCAGCCCATGACCTACCTGGGCGGCGTGTTTTTCTCGGTCAGCCTGCTGCCCGGCATCACCCAGCAGATCGCCCTGGCCAACCCGATCG
>CAZUTZ010000116.1:0-8072 GCA_964623655.1 uncultured Wenzhouxiangella sp. | reverse complement strand
GCTAGGTGGCAGAGTGGTTATGCAGCGGCCTGCAAAGCCGTGTACCTCGGTTCGATTCCGGGCCTAGCCTCCATCTTTCCAAACAGCGGATCACCGCCACCCAACCCTCAAAAAGGCGGCCGGCTTGCGCCGGACTCGCTGACGATTGCGGTGCAAACGCTGCCCGGATGGCGAAATTGGTAGACGCAAGGGACTTAAAATCCCTCGGAGGAAACTCCGTGCCGGTTCGAGTCCGGCTCCGGGCACCATCCTTCGCTTTTGCAGGCCCGTGGCAGCAGGCTTCTTCGCCACATCGTACTTGCAGCTCAAAGTCTTGGCTAAACTGAGGCCAAGTATCTGATCCTCACCAGGACCTTTTTCGATGACGTGTTTCCGACCTGCCGTACCCTTGGCCCTGCTTGTCCTGCTTGTTTTCCAGTTCATCGCGGCGCCGGCCCATGCCTGGAGCCGCTTTGGGCATGAAGTGGCCGGCTACCTGGCCGAACATGAGTTGACTCCGGCGGCGCGCTCGGCAGTGGCGGAGTTGCTCGGTGAACAAACCCTGGCCGACGTCGGCTCCTGGGCCGACGAGGTTCGCAGGGATCGGCCCGAAACCGGCCCGCTGCACTTCATGAACGGGCCGAAGGATGTGCTGGTTCCCGCTGAGTCAGACTTCGCCATCGGGCAGGGCAACGTCTATTCGGCGATCCTCGGCTACTCGCAGCTTGTGGTGGACGAATCGCTGAGTGTTTCCGAACGCCGCGAAGCGCTCAAGTTTCTGGTCCATTTTGTCGGCGATCTGCATCAGCCGCTGCACGTCGGTTTTCTGGAAGACCGCGGCGCCAACGATGTGCCGGTGGTGTATCAGGGAGAGGTGATTAACCTGCACCGTTACTGGGACAACGAGATCTTCTACGCTCCGCGCCGCCGCTTCGACAGCCGCGAATATGCCGCCGTGCTGATGGCGCACTTCGGCGATCACGAGCGCACGGCCTGGACCGGCAAGACCAATCCGCGCGATTGGGTCATCGAGGCCCGGCGGCTGATTTTCAACGGCCTCTATCCGCGCGAGCGCAGCGATGCCGCGACCGACGAGTACGCGCGGATCCCGGTCATCGACGACAGTTATGCGACTGTATGGCTGCCGGTGGCCGAGAAACAGATCGCCCGCGCCGGTGCGCGCCTGGCCTGGACCCTGAATCAGCTATTTGAAAACGGCGAATCGCCTTTTGCGGATCCGCCGATCGAGTTTCCGCCGCCGCGTCGCTGAACGCGGCAGCGTTCGGTCGAATCTCTCAGCCGTTGTGCGGGGTGATGAGCACCTTGCCGCTGCGCTCGCCGCGGGCTGCAGCGGCCACGGCCGGGAGCTCTGGCAACACGCAATAGGCCCCGGAGAGGGGCAGCAAACCCCATGGGTCGATCGGACGGACAGCACTTCGACCAGCGCCTGGCCTTTCAATCCGTGGTCGTTTCCGGTTCGGGTTTCAAGGTGACCTTAGCTGACGTCCTCGCCGGCCAGCTTGGCGCTGGCTAATCGGTTCAGGCTGATGCCTTGCTCAGCGGCAGCCATGGCTAACTGGCGGTGCAGCTCAGGCGGAATCCGCACCCTGAATTCGCCACTGTACCTGCGCTCGGCCAGCGGCTCGGGGATGGGCTCAGCATTTGCCTTCAGATCGTTGACCACTTCATGCACGACCGTGCGGATTCCCTTCAATGCTTCTTCCGGCGTGGCTGCCAGCCAGCTCAGGGATGGAAATTCAATGCATAAACCGACATGTTCCTGATCCTCAGCTGACCAGGTCACGCGGTAGGTGTAGTGATCACTGATCATTACCGTTCTCCAATTTGTCGATAGCCTTGAGCACTTGCCGCACCTGATAGGGCTTCGCTTGTCCGCCACTGCTCTGGATGTTCACTCGCGGATCGCCGGGCCACGGTGTTTTGAATATCAGATGACTTGTGCCGCTTTGGCGCGGCGATCCGAAATAGGCTTTACAGACCTTCTTCAGATCGGCAAATCGAATGTTATTTGGCTCCTCGCGCATTTTGGCGAGGATTTTTTCCAGAGTTGCCATTGAGTCAATGGTGCCATTATTGGCACCATATCGTCAAGGCGATCATTGCTTTGAAGACGGCGAATCGCCTTTTGCCGATCCGCCGATCGAGTTTCCGCCGCCGCGTCACTGAACGCGGCAGCGTTCGGTCGAATCTCTCAGCCGTTGTGCGGGGTGATGAGCACCTTGCCGCTGCGCTCGCCGCGGGCTGCAGCGGCCACGGCTTTCTTGATGTCGCTGACGGGGAAAGTCTCTGCCACCGGAGCCTTGAGCTCACCGGCCGCGATGCGCCGGGTGAGGTCGCCATACAGCGCCGCACGTTCTTCGGCGCTGGCGTTTTCATACCAGGTCGCCAGCCAGAATCCGGTCAGCGTGATCCGGCGGAAGATCAGGTGGGTCGGCGAGACCTGGCAGGGCTCACCGCTCATCACGCCGTAATTGACGATGGTGCCGCCGTCGGCCACGCAGGCTGCCAGATGCTCGGTCGCGGCCCCGCCCACGGCATCAATGGCCAGCTTGACCTTGGCGCCCCCGGTGGCCTGGCGGACTCGTTTTGCAAGGTCATCGTCGTCGATGAGTACGACTTCACCACCCGCGGACTGAACGCTTTCAACCGCGCCCTGGCGGCGGACGACGTTGATCGTGTGGATGCCGCGCTCGGCCGCCAGCTTGATCAGATAGGTGCCGACCGCCGAGTTGGCCGCGTTCTGGATCACCCAGTCGCCGGGCTCCAGATCGACGATCTCGCTCAGCAATAGCGAGGCCGTGGGCGGATTGATCGCCAGCATCGCCAGCTGCTGCGGATCGGCCCCGTCGGGCAGCGGCACCAGGTCGGCGGCGCGGGTCAGCACATGGCTGGCCCAGGTACCCGCGCCGAGGGGCAACAGTACCAGCCGGCCGGTTTTCAGGCCCTTCGTGTCCGGTCCCAGCGCCTGGATCCGGCCGACGCCTTCGTTGCCGCCCACGGCCGGAAGCTCCGGCAATACGCCATAGACCCCGGAGAGAGTCAGCAAGTCCGATGGGTTGATCGGGCTGGCCAGCACTTCAACCAGCGCCTGGCCTTCCTGCGGCGGGTCCAAATCCACTTCGACCGGTTCGATCACTGCCACCGGGTCGGGACCCCGTTGCTCATATCGTGCCTGGATGCATTTCATGACTGGCTGTTCCTTGTGGTCAATGACTTTGGCGGCAAGGATACGCGAAGGGAAGCGCCTGGATTGATCAATATCAAATGCTCTTTTGCCGCGGGTGGTCATACTCAATCCTCATACAGATTGCACCTGGCAGGGGAATGAGCGAATTATGCGTTTGACACAGTTTTCGGGATACGGGCTGAGAGTGCTCATCTATGTGGGCCTCAAGGGGCAGCAGCTGACGACGATCAATGAAATCGCTCAATCCTACGGGATTTCAAAAAACCACCTGATGAAAGTCGTGCAACAGCTCACGAACAAGGGCTTTTTGTATTCGCGGCGTGGGAAAAACGGCGGTGTCCGGCTGGATCGTCATCCGGATCAGATCACCATTGGCGCCGTGGTGGCGGCCATGGAGCCCGGCTTCGGCGCGGCCGAATGCATGCGCGAGGGCAATGAATGCGTGCTGACCCCGGTCTGTCGCCTGCGCGCCAAGCTCAACCAGGCCAGTGCTGCCTTTCTGGCGGTGCTCGACGAGGTCACGCTGGCCGATATCCTCCACGACAAGCCTCACCGCGACGAGCTGAGCGGTTTGCTGCGCCTGGAACTGCCGGTGGTTCCGCCACAGGAGATGAAGCGCGAATCGACCGCTAGAGCCACTACGGCTTGACGGTTGCTGCCGCAGCCCAGTGACGCGGCAGGATCGATCCAATAATAAAGGGAAGAGGCGGCCCCCACCAGCCCGACCCCAGCACCCGCGCTTCCCGCTGCCGCTGCTCCCTTCCGGGCCTGACGGGGTTCACGGCAAGAGCAGTGTGGGAAGACCAGTAAGGACCGCCAAACGGTATTATCGCAAATTTGCCGACCGGCGTGTCCGGCCAGCGTTGGTTCCCCGGGCGTTCGCCCGCATCCCGAGCTTTGGTCTGCGACCGGTATGGCCCGGCTGTGGCCACGGGCTGGTGTAAACTTTAGTGCTGTCGTTCGAGCCGGCGCGCGCTCGGCTTCTTTTCCTTCAGAAGAGAAAAATCTTGAGTTATCAGGTCCTTGCAAGAAAGTGGCGGCCACGAAACTTTTCTGAGCTGGTTGGCCAGAAGCATGTGGTTCAGGTGCTGGCCAACGGCCTGGCCGAGGGCCGGGTTCACCATGCGTTTCTGTTCACCGGCACGCGCGGCGTGGGCAAAACCACCATCGCCCGCATTCTTGCCAAATCGCTGAATTGTCTCGAAGGCGTCAGCGCCGAGCCCTGTGGCGTTTGCGAACATTGCGTGGCCATCGACGAAGGGCGCTTTGTCGACTTGCTGGAAATTGACGCCGCCTCCAGAACAAAGGTCGACGACACGCGCGAAATCCTGGACAACGTGCAGTACGCGCCGGCGCGGGGGCGTTTCAAGGTCTACCTCATCGACGAGGTACACATGCTTTCGACCCACAGCTTCAATGCGCTGCTGAAAACGCTTGAAGAACCGCCCGAGCACGTCAAGTTCGTCCTCGCCACCACCGATCCGCAGAAAATACCGGTCACCATCCTGTCGCGCTGCCTGCAGTTCAACCTGCGGCGCCTGAAGGCCGAGGAGATTGCCGGGCAGATGGAAAGGATTCTTCAGGCCGAAGGCATCGAGACCGAGCCCGAAGCGCTCAACCTGCTGGCCCGCGCCGCCGATGGCAGCATGCGCGACGGGCTGAGTCTGCTCGACCAGGCCCTGGCGGCCGGCCCGCCGCTGCGCGAGACAGCCGTCCGCGACATGCTGGGCAGCGTCGAGCGACGCCACGTCCATGCCTTGTTGACCGCACTGGCCGCACGCGAGCCGGCGCATGCCATCGAGACGGTGGCCGAAGTGTTTGCGCAGGCGCGCAGTCTGGGGCAGTTGTTGTCGGACCTGGCCGAGGGGCTGCACCGGATCGCTCTGATCCAGCAGCTGCCGGATTATCGCGATGACTCCCGGGCCGACTGGGAGGAGTTGACGGAACTGGCGGCCAGCCTGGATCCCGAAGACGTCCAACTCTTCTACCAGATTGCCGTCACCGGCCGCCGCGACCTGCACCTGGCGCCGACCGAGCGTTCGGGTTGTGAAATGACGCTGCTTCGGATGTTCGCCTTTGCGCCGCTGGCTGCCGATGGCGAGACGCTGGCCAGTCCCGGCTCGGCGGGCCCGGGACACGCGGATGCGGCACGTTCGGTTGAATCAAAAGCCGATTCAAACGCCCGGCTGACCGCGCCCGAGCCGCCTCCGGCCGAGAGCACCGTCGAGGAGCCGGCTCAGCCCGCCGCTCCACGGCATGAAGCGCCTGAGCTCACCCCGCAGAATTGGGCAAGCGTGCTGCCGCGATTGAACCTGAGTGGGCCGGTCGGAACGGTTGCGGCGATGCTGGGGCTGGTTCGCGCCGGTTCCGGGCGCATTGAATTCACGGTCAGTGCGGATGATTCGTTCATGGTCACGGATCGTTTCAAGGCCGCGCTGGAAAAATCCCTGTCGGCGTTCTGCGGCGAACCGATGCGAATTTCGATTGCTGTCTCCAGCAATGCAGCGGTGGAGACGCCGGCGATGCTCGAGCAGTCGCGCATGGATGAAACACGTGCGGCGGCCGAACAGGCAATCGAACAGGACCCGATGATCCAGAGATTGCGCGAGCGCTTCGATGCCGAGGTGGTGCGCGACTCGATACGACCCGTCGACACCAGAAGCCACTAGGAGCCACCAGAAGCATGATGAAAGGCAATATCGCCGAGCTGATGCAGCAGGCGCAGAAAATGCAGGAAACCGTCAAGAAGGCTCAGGAAGAGCTGGCAACGATGGAAGTCACCGGACAGGCCGGCGGCGGCCTCGTCGAGGTCGTCATGACCGGACGCCACGAGGTGCGGCGCATCAGCATTGATGAGAGCGTGGCCGACGATCGTGAAATGATCGAAGACCTGACGGCAGCGGCCGTCAATGACGCGGTCAACCGGGTCCAGCAGGCGACCCAGGAAAAGATGTCCGGCCTGGCCGGGGGCCTGCCTCTGCCGCCGGGCTTTACGCTGCCCTGAAGGGTGCGGGGGCAGGGGCCGACGCCCGCATGAGCACCGATCCCTTCGATGAATTGCTCGACACCCTGCGCTGTCTGCCCGGCGTCGGCGCGCGGTCGGCGCAGCGCATGGCGCTGCATTTGCTCGAGCGCGACCGCGACGGGGGAGCCCGCCTGGCGCGTGCGCTGGGCAAGGCGATGGAGCAAATCGGCCATTGCCGGATGTGTCGTAATTTCACCGCCGCGGACATCTGCCGCATTTGCGCCGATGAACGTCGCGACGACCGTCTGCTGTGCATTGTCGAGGGCCCGTCCGACGTGTTGGCGATCGAAGCCGCCACGGGCTATCAGGGCAAGTATTTCGTGCTGATGGGCCGGCTGTCGCCGCTGGACGGAATCGGTCCGGCCGATCTCGGGCTTGACCAGCTAGAGCGACGCCTGGACGGCGGCGAGGTGGCCGAAATCGTGATCGCCACCAACAGTACGGTGGAGGGCGAGGCGACCGCGCACTACCTGCGCGAGATGGCTGGTCGGCGCGATATAAGGGTCTCGCGTCTGGCCCAGGGCGTGCCCCTGGGCGGCGAACTCGAGCACACCGATCGCTCAACGCTGGCCCATGCTTTCAGCACGCGCCAGTTCATGCCCTGAACGCTCCGTCGGCGGGCTTCAGCGGCCCTTGAATTCCGGCGCGCGCTTTTCCAGGAAGGCAGCCGTCCCTTCCTGCATGTCTTCGGTCGCGCAGCACAGGGCAAAACGGGCCGTCTCCAGCGTCAGACCGGCCTCCAGATGGGTCTCGGCCCCCTGCAGCGTAGCCTGCAGAATCCCGCGCACCGCTTCTGGAGCCGCCTTGGTCAACGGGGCGGCGAAGGACTTGACCTTTTCTTCCAGCTCCTCGGGCTCGACCACCTGATTGACCAGGCCGAGCTGATAGGCGCGCTCGGCGGTGATCGGTTCGCCGCCCAGCGCCATCTCCAGCGCCAGCGTCGATCCCGCCAGTCGGACCAGGCGCTGGGTGCCGCCGAAGCCGGGCATGATGCCGAGCTTGATTTCCGGCAATCCCAGGCGGGCATTACGGCTGGCGATGCGCAGGTGGCAGGCCAGGGCCAGTTCCATGCCTCCGCCCAGCGCATAGCCGTTGATGGCGGCGATCACCGGCTTGTCCAGGCTCTGGATCATGCTCATCAGATTCTGGCCGAACTGGGAAAAAGCGCGCGCTTCCGAGGGCGACTGCTCACGGATCTCGCTGATGTCGGCGCCGGCCACGAAAGCCTTGTCGCCCGCGCCCGTGATGACGATGACCCTGACCTTGTCGTCTCCGCTGGCGTCAATGATCGCGCCGTAGAGTTCCTGCAGCGTCTGGCGATTGAGGGCGTTGAGTTTGGCCGGGCGCTTGATGGTGATGGTGTGGACGCCGCCGCGAGTGACGACGGCGAGGTTTTCAAATGACATGGGGCAGGCCGTTGAAAGGTGGGATCAGGGCCGGGATTTTAGCGCATGGATCAGCAAGCCTGCGGCCAGCACCAGCAGTGTCAGCCCCAGCACCATCCCCAGCACGGATTGGCCCGCGCCCCAAAGCGGCTGTGCGACCTGCACCAGCTCGTCAAGCTGTGAGGCAAGCTCGCTCCAGTGGGCGATCAGGTGAGTGGTCCCGCCGACGATCCCGGCCACGGCGGCCGGGATCAGCAGGAGGGCGGTCAGAATCAGGATCAACAGGTACATGGCGGCTGTCTCCCCTCAACGCTGATATCGCGTTAATCCCGCAATTCGCGGTCGATGCGGTAAGCGCTGGAGGTGACGTAAGCCTCCATGCGCTGCAGGCGTTCGTCGAGGTCGCGGTAACGCCGGTTGAGCTGGGTTGCCGAATCGCGCGGCGAGCGGCGCACTTCTTCCCAGAATTCCTGTT
>CAZUTZ010000115.1:0-8106 GCA_964623655.1 uncultured Wenzhouxiangella sp. | reverse complement strand
TCGGGTTCGCGCTGCTGTGCGGCGCTGATGACGGAAGCCTTGCGCGTGCGCAGGAACGGGTTGTAGGCCAACTCATCTGCGAGCCGGGTCGGCAGGGTGACAGCGCCTTGCGCGCGTCGCTGATCGACCTCACGGGCCCGGCGCTGAAGGGCTTCGTTATCCGGCTCGACCGCCAGGGCGAAGCGGCAGTTGTCCTGGGTGTACTCGTGCGCGCAGTAGACTGCAAGGCCCTCATCCAGCGCGGCTACCTTGTCCAGCGAGTTCTGCATCTCTTCCGGGCTGCCTTCGAACAAGCGGCCGCAGCCGGCGGAAAACAGCGTGTCGCCGGCAAGCAGATATCGATCGTCGTGATAGACGATGTGGGTTCTGGTGTGGCCCGGCGTTTCGAGAACGCCAAAGTCCAGCGCCAGTTCGGGCACGGATGCGCTGTCGCCCTCGGCCACGATATGGTCAACTTGCGGCATACGCTCGTCGGCCGGTCCCCACACCGGAACCTGACGGGCTGAGAGCAATTCGTCCACGCCGCCGATGTGATCCTGGTGGTGATGGGTCAGCAGCACAGCGCACAGGGTCAGGTCGTGGTCTTGCAGGAATTTCAGCACTTCAGGGGCGCTGCCCGGATCGACGATGAGGCAGTGGCGGTCGTCGTGCAGGGCCCAGATATAGTTGGTTTCGAATGCCGGGATCGGCTGTATTTTCAGCGGCATGGGTCAGACCTTCTGGTATCCTTTTCCATCAATTGGATTGGATTGTAGCTCGCCTGTGAGTCTTCGCTCCTTTGCGGCCCTGCAAGCGGCCGAAAGCCGGCTGGTTGCCGCGGCCTTTGGCAACGATGTGCAGCCGGACTGGGTGCTGGAGATGTCGCCGGTGACCAGCCCTTCCCCGGGCCTGGACTTTCCACGCTGCCGAATCCTGCTCAACGAAGCCGGCTGCTGCTGGCCTTTCCATGCCCGGCCCGATGAACTGCCCCTGGACGACGAGTCGGTGCCGGCGGTGCTGCTGCGTCATGTCTGGCAGCCCGGCATGGCGGCCGACGCCCTGGCCGGGACCATCCGGCTTCTCAAGCCGGGCGGTTTGCTGGTTTCGGTCAGCGCCAATCCCTGGCACCCGTCGGCGTGGTTCGAGTTGGGGCACTCGGCCATGTGGCTGCCAAGCTGGCCGCATTTCCAGCTTCTCCACAGTCGTTACCGCTTGCAACTCAACCAGCCCGCGCGTGCGCTGTGGCGTGGTCTCGTGCCCGGCGTGAGCCCGCTTCTCGTGCTGGTGGCGCGCAAACCGCGGCGCCCGGCCACCGTCCGTCGCTTGCGCTTCAACCGGCCGGTTGCTGTCGGACCGGCCGGCGCCATGTCGCAGTGCCGGGCGGCATGAGCGAGGTCGTGCATATCTGGACCGACGGCGCGTGTCTGGGCAACCCGGGCCCGGGTGGGTGGGGTGCGCTGCTGCGCTTTAACGGCAGGGAGCGCGAGCTTTCAGGAGGAGAAGCTCTGACCACCAACAACCGCATGGAACTGATGGCCGCGATCGAGGCGCTCGATGCCCTCAAGCGCCCCTGCGAAGTCATCCTGACCACGGATTCGCAATACGTTCGGCAAGGCATCACCGGCTGGCTGCATAACTGGAAACGAAACGGGTGGAAAACCGCGGCGCGCAAGCCGGTCAAAAACGCCGATCTGTGGCAGCGTCTGGATGAGTCGACGCGCCGTCACCAAATTCGCTGGGACTGGGTCAAAGGGCACAGCGGGCATCCGGAAAACGAGCGCGCTGATGCGCTGGCCTCGGCCGCCGCACGCGCCGCCGTTGTTGATTGACCTGAAGGAGCTCAAAACCGATATGCGCCAGATTGTCCTGGATACCGAAACCACCGGTCTCGAACATGCCGACGGTCACCGCATTATCGAAATCGGCTGTCTGGAAATCTACGACCGCCGCATTACCGATCGGCATTTTCATGTTTTTCTCAACCCCGAACGCGAGGTTGATCGTGGCGCCATGCAGGTGCACGGCATTACCAATGACTTTCTGGCCGACAAGCCGCGTTTCGCCGACGTCGTCGATGACTTTCTTGACTTCATCAACGGCTCCGAGCTGATCATTCACAACGCCCCGTTTGACGTCGGCTTTCTGAACGCCGAGCTCGATCGTCTGCAGCGTCCGGAACCGGTGCAGGTCGAGGATGTGGCCAGCATTCTGGACACGGTGGTCATGGCGCGTGAACTGCATCCCGGCCAACGCGTCAGCCTCGATGCGTTGTGCAAGCGCTACGAGGTGGACAACTCGGGTCGCGACCTGCATGGGGCCTTGCTCGACGCCGAACTGCTGGCCGAAGTCTATCTGGCCATGACCGGTGGGCAGGTCGCGCTGGGGCTGGAGCTGCAGCAGCCAGCCGTCGAGTCGTCGCCTTCCGGGCACCTCGAGGAAGTTGACTACAGTGGACTCGTCGTGGCGCGGGCTTCGTCGGCAGAGCAGGCGGCCCACCAGGCGCGCCTGGAAGCCATTCAGGCGGCCAGCGGCAACTGTCTCTGGCTGCAGCGGCATGCCGCGTCGTCGTCGCGAACCAAGTCTGACGAAATTCGCTGACCCGATCCGGAAGTCCTCTCGGTCAGGGCCAGCCCGTCAGAGCCTCGTTTCAGCTATCAACCGGGTCCTCGCCGCTTTCGGCCAGCAGCGGATGATCCCTGCCTTCCATCCACAGCAGGATCTCGAAGAAAGTGCGCACGTTTTCAACGAAATGCACCGGCTCGTAGCCGCGTGCGTAGCCGAACCGCGTTTGCCGATGCCAGCGTTCCTGCGTCAGCAGGGGCAGGCTGTCGCGAACGTCCAGCCATCGGTCGGGATCGCCGCCGCGACGCTGCGTCAGAACGCGGGCATCCTCCAGGTGACCGAAGCCGACGTTGTAGGCGGCAAGCGCCAGCCAGAGTCGGTCGGGTTCCTCGATTCGATCGGGCAGACGGTCGATGATGGAGCGCAGATATCGCGCGCCGCCTTCAATGCTCTGAGCCGGGTCCAGGCGGTCGTCGATGCCGACCTGACGGGCGGTGCGCTGCGTCAGCATCATGATGCCGCGCACGCCGGTGCGCGAGACGGCTTCAGGGTTCCAGTGGGATTCCTGGTAGCCGACCGCGGCCAGCAGCCGCCAGTCCAGATCGTACTCGGCGCCGGACTGCTCGAACATGGGTCTGAGCGTCGGCAGCCGTTCTCTGACCTGGCGCTGAAAGGTGAAAGTGCCGACCGGCTCGAAGGTTTCAACGTGTTCGAAATGTCGCTGCCGTACCGTTTCGATGATTCGGGATTGTTCGGCCGCATGAAAGAACTCGCGCATGGCCTGGACCAGGCTGTCATCGTCCGAGCGCCGTGTCGCCCAGGCCAGCTCCTGACGCTCCGGCAGTTCGAAGCCCTGACGCACGGCGGGGAAAAAGCGGCGGTTGAGCTCGAAAACGTTGGAGTCGATGATGGTGTAGTCAATCGTCTCGGCGCTGACCGCTTCGAGCAGGTCTTCGATGCTCGCCTCCGGGTCCTCGTGCCAGTCCAGATCGGGCGAGAGTTCCTTGAGCATGACCGGATAGCTGGTGCCGGCCGGTATGACCAGCCTGCCGCCCTCCATGTCTTCCAGTGACCGCGGGCGGCGACTGCCTCGTCGGTAAACGACAATCGGCTGCACGGTCTCGTAGACCGGACCGAAGCGCAGATCGCCCATGCGCTCCGGGATCTTTGACAGATTGGCCGCGATGAAATCACCGCGTCCGGCCTGCAGATAGGGAATCAGGTCGCCAATCGTGGCGACGGGAATGACTTCAAGCGGCACCTCGATTTGATCGGCAAAGTACCGGACCAGATCGTACTCGAAGCCGGTTTCGCCGTCGGCGCCGATAAAGTAAGTGGTCGCCCCGTTCAGGGTCAGCATGATCATGGCGCCGCGGGCCTTGATTTGTTCGAGCTGATTGAGCCCGGTGCTGCCGGAAAGCCCGAATGCCAGGACCAGTCCGACCACCGCCAGGCGCTCGGCCATGGGCACCCGCTGGCGCCAGCTCAGGTGACGCCTGAGCAGCCTTCGGTCTTCGGCAGTCGTGGTCGGGATATCGATGCTCGACATGCGATACGCGCCTGATGGACAGCCTTGCTGGTGAATAAGCCTACAGCGAAGTTTAAAGTCATTGGCACCGTCATCCGAACACACTCGCATCCGCTACACTAGTTGATTGCCTGCGCTTCAAGACCGTTTCATGTCAACATCCGATTCAATGACCCGCACACGCTTTGCGCCTTCACCCACCGGCTTTTTGCATATCGGCGGAGCAAGGACCGCGCTTTTCTGCCAGCTGGCCGCGCGCGCAAGCGGCGGTGATTTCATCCTGCGCATCGAAGACACCGACCGGGAGCGTTCGACCGAGGCCTCGGTCCAGGCCATTCTTGACGGGATGCAGTGGCTCGGCCTGACGCCGGATGAAGGACCTTTCTATCAAAGCGAGCGCATGGCGCGTTATCGGGAAGTGGTCGACCGAATGCTGGAGCAGGGTCTGGCCTACTACTGCTACTGCTCGCGCGAACGCCTGGAGCGCTTGCGCGCCGAGGCGATGGCTGCGGGCCTCAAACCGCGCTACGACGGGCACTGCCGCGATCTGGATCGGAAGGCATCGAGCCGGTGATCCGCTTTCGCAACCCAGATCACGGCAGCGTTGTGTTCGAAGACCGGGTGCGCGGCACCATCGAGTTTGCCAACGATGAGCTCGATGACCTGGTCATCATGCGCGCCGACGGCACACCGACTTATAACCTGGCGGTCGTCGTCGACGACATCGACATGGGAATCAACCTGGTCATCCGCGGCGATGACCACATCAACAACACGCCGCGTCAAATCAACATCTACCGTGCCCTGGGCGCCGAGCCGCCGGCTTTCGCGCATGTGCCGATGATTCTGGGTGACGACGGCCAGCGCTTGTCCAAGCGTCACGGTGCGGTCGGCGTCATGGCATGGCGAGAGCAGGGTTATCTGCCGGAAGCACTGGTCAATTATCTGGCGCGACTGGGCTGGTCCCACGGCGATCAGGAAGTGTTTTCCCGCCAGGAACTGGTGGATCTGTTCAGGATCGAAGACGTCAATCGCAAGGCCTCGCGCTTTGATACCGAAAAACTGAAATGGCTGAATCAACACTACCTGCGCGAAGGCGACCGAGACCAGGTGCTGGCCGAGTTGTTATGGCACCTGGAGCGCTGCGGACTGCAGCCCGCAGCAGGCCCCGAGCCGGCCGATTTGCTTGACGTGCAGGCCGGGCGCTTTGAAACGCTGGTCGATCTGGTTGAGCAAAGCCGACCGTTTTATGCGGATTTCGACGACTTCGAGCCGTCGGCTGCCAAGAAACACTTGCGACCCGTCGCCCGCGAACCGTTGAAGGCGTTGCACGAGCGCCTGCAGACGCTGGATGCCTGGGAGCCGGAAAAGCTGCAGGCGGCGCTGCAGGACACCGCCGATGCTCTCGGCGTTGGTTTCGGCAAGATCGGCATGCCGTTGCGCGTGGCCCTGATGGGCCACGGCCAGTCACCGGCGATCAACCTGACCTTGTGGCTGGTCGGCCGGGACCGTGCCTTGACCCGGATTGCCCGCGCCCTGGACTGGATCGACGCACGGGCCGAGGCGAGCGCCTGATACACTCGAATAGATGAATGCCAACGAGCTGATCAGTGAAGTCGAGCGCCACTGTCGAGCACGCGGGCTGCGCCTGACGCCAACGCGACGGCGGGTGCTTGAGCTCGTGCTGGCGGCTGAAGGGCCGGTGAAGGCCTACGATCTGCTGGATCAGCTCAAGAGCGAAAGACCTGGCGCCGCGCCGCCGACGGTCTATCGGGCGCTGGATTTCCTGCTCGACAACCACTTCATTCACCGGCTGGAAACGCTGAACGCGTTCGTCAGCTGTATTCACCCCAATCATCGGCATCAGGGTCATTTCCTGATTTGCGAAAAGTGCCAGTCCGTGACCGAGGTCAGCGATTCCGCGCTGGCCGAGGCGCTGAGCTCGGTCGCCGCCGAACGTGAATTCGTCGCCACCCGCCAAGTGGTGGAAATCTACGGACGGTGCAAGGACTGCCCGGTAGACTGAACGCCCATGTCGAGGCGCGAACGGCTGTACCACCTGCACGATATCCTGAGGGCGCGTCGCACGCCGATTTCACGCCAGGCCCTGATGGAGGAACTCGGCTGCAGCCAGGCCACCCTGTATCGCCTGGTCGCGGAGCTGCGCGACCGGCTTGGCGCACCGCTGGAGCAGGATGAGGATAGTCGGGGCTTTTATTACGATCGCAGTCTCGCCGGGCATTTCGAATTGCCCGGTCTGTGGATCAGTCCGGAGGAGCTGCAGGCGCTGCTGATCGCGCGTCAGGTACTCGGCGATGTGCAGCCCGGCCTGCTGGAAGAAGAGCTGCAGGGCGTGCAGAATCGCATCAACCAGCTGCTGGACCGGCAGGGCCTGGACTTCTCGGCCCAGCCCGAGCGCATTCATATTCGCAAGGATGTCGGCCGGCCGGTGCCCAGCGCCCTGTTCGAAGACGTGCTCGAAGGGCTTTTTCAGCGCACCCGGCTGACCATTGAATACCACGGTCGACGCCGCGATCAGCTGACCCGCCGCAGCGTTTCGCCGCAGCGACTGACCAGCTATCGCGATCGCTGGTACCTGGACGCCTGGTGTCACGACGCCGAAGACCTGCGCAGTTTCGCCCTGGAGCGGATTCGTACCATGGGCCGCCTGGACGAACCGGCATATGAAGTCGACCCGGAGCAGCTCAGCGCCAGACTCGACGAAGCCTTTGGCATTTTCTCCGGCCCGGCCCGCGACCAGGCCTGCCTGCGATTCAGTCCCGAGGCCGCCCGCTGGGCTTCCGAGGAGGCCTGGCATCCACGCCAGCAGGGCAGTTGGCTGAGTGACGGCAGTTATGAGCTTCGGGTGCCATTCGGCCATGACCGCGAGCTGCTGATGGAAATCCGTCGCTACGGGGCCGATGTCGAAGTGCTGGCGCCGGGAGAGCTGCGTGAACGTCTGGCCGAATCGCTGAACCAGGCGCTGGATCTATATCGTCACTAGCTGGTGACCGACCCATGACGCCCTGGTTTATCAGCGTCATGGATCTGTCATATGATCTTGGTGCAATAAAACGCTCAGGCTAACCCGAAAGCGAGAAGCGCCCATGCAGCGGATTCTGCTGGTTGAAGACGACGAGGCTATTCGCCGAATGATCGCCTTTAATCTCGAGCGCGCCGGCTACGACACCCTGGAAGCCGAAGACTGCCATCAGGCGCGCATTGCCATCGCCGACCACCGGCCGGACCTGGTGTTGCTGGACTGGATGTTGCCGGACTCCAGCGGCCCGGAATTTGCCCGCTCCCTGCGCCGGCACGAGGACACTCGAGAACTGCCGGTGATCATGCTGACCGCGCGCAGCATGGAAGACGACAAGATTCGCGGCTTTGACAGCGGCGCCGACGACTACATCACCAAACCTTTCAACTCACGGGAGCTGATTGCACGGATCCAGGCCGTGCTGCGCCGGGCCTCACCTGCCGATGATCAGGACGAGGTGGCCGTCAATGGTCTGGTGCTCAACATGGCCAGTCACCGGGTACTTGCCGATGATCAGCCGATCGACCTGGGGCCCACCGAATTCCGCATGCTGAAATTCTTCATGACCCACCAGGATCGAGTGTATTCGCGGGCTCAATTGCTCGACCAGATCTGGGGTGGTGGCGTGTATGTGGAAGAGCGAACGGTGGACGTGCATATCCTGAGATTGCGCAAGGCACTCAAGCCCTATCGAAAGGATCGCTTTATCCAGACGGTGCGCGGCGCCGGCTATCGGTTTTCCATGAAAACGAGCAAATGATGCGTAACGGCTGGTCCAGCGAAATATTGCTGCTGGTCGGGCTCGGATTGCTCGGTGTTTTTTTAGGTCTCATCTTCGGTGGCATGGGCTGGTGGTTGCTGGTTGCCATGCTTGTAGTGTTGTCGCGTCATCTCTGGCAGTTGGCGCGGCTGGAGAAATGGTTGCGGGCGGGGCGACAGCGTAACCCGCCGGAATCCTGGGGCCTGTGGGGCGATGTGTTTGGTCATTACTTCAGAC
>CAZUTZ010000114.1:0-8111 GCA_964623655.1 uncultured Wenzhouxiangella sp. | reverse complement strand
CGCCGCCTGCAGCACGATGATGGTGCCGACATGCACCGGATCGAGGCCGGCTGCGGCGATGGCCGGGGAAAAGATCGGTGTGAGCACCAGGATCACGACGATGGGATCGACAAACATGCAGCCGATGAAATAAGCCACCGCGATCAGCACCAGTACCCGATAGGGATGCTCGGCTGCCGTGGCCAGGAGATCGCCCAGCAGCAGATTGGGAATCTGGGCAAAGGAAATGATCCAGGAAAAGGCCATGCCGGCGGCCACCAGGATGAACACGACCGCGGTGATCATGCCGGTGGACAGAGCGATCCGCGGCAAGTCAGCCAGTCGCACCTCGCGATAGACGATCATTTCCAGAAGCAGGGCGTAGGCGACCGCCATGGACGCGGCCTCGGTCGGGCTGAAAGTGCCGGTATAGATCCCGCCGATGACGATGACCGGAAAACCCAGGGCCAGCAACGCCTTGCGCATGGCTGTCAGGCGCGCGCGCCAGTCGGCTCGGGGCAGTACCGGGATGCCTTTCCAAACCGAGATCGCATAGCAGTAAAGCGAGAACAGGGCCAGGATCATCAGCCCCGGTCCGATGCCGGCGATGAACAGGTCACCGACCGAAGTGCCCGAGACCACGCCGTAGATGATCATGCCAATGGACGGCGGAATCAGCAGCGCGATGTCGCTGGCGTTGATGATCAGCGCCATGGAAAAGCGGTCCGAGTAGCCGGCTTCGAGCAGCCGGGGTCTGAGCGGCTTGCCCATCGCAACCACCGTAGCCTGGGTCGAGCCGGATACGGCTCCGAACAGGGTGCAAGAGACCGCTGTGGTCACCGGCAGACCGCCGCGGAGGTGGCCGCAGAATTTGCTGACCAGGTCCAGCAGACGGTTGGCGGTATGCCCCTTGATCATGATGTCGGCGGCCAGTATGAACATGGGCACGGCCACCAGCACGCTTTGTTCAACCCCGCCGATCATTTGCTGCACCAGGGTGGCCGGGTTGATGGTCGAGAAGCTGGCGAACATCAGCACCAGCGCGCCCACGGTCAGCGGCACCATCATCGGGTAGCCCAGCAGCAGCAGCACGATCATGACGACGCCGGCGACCAGCGCCACATCGGCGGTCTCCATGGCCGAAAGGCCGATCCACTCGAAAAGCTCAACCACGACCGCGCTCCGAAGATTCAGTCAGGCCGGCTTGTGCGGCGACCTCGTCGGCTTTGTCGTATTCGTCTCGTCGATACCAAGACAGATAACGATCGCGACTGATCAGGTTGCGAATGCAGGCCAGCGCAAACTGGATGCCGCCGAGCGCGAAACCAAGCGGCACCAGCATGTGGACCAGGTAGACGGGAAAACCGGTCGAGGACATCACGCGGCAACGGCCCTCGCGATTGGCCACCAGGTCCAGAAATGCGGCGAACAGCCCGGCCGCGATGGCGAATGCAAGCAAAAGCCCGACCGACAGCAAGGCCCCTCTTGCGATGGGGCCCAGCCGCTCCAGCAGGGCGCCGCCGTGAGTGTGGGTCAAGCGGATGCCATGCCCGGCGGCAATCATCCCGGCCAGAACCAGCAACAGCGCGAGGCCCACGGGTATCGCGCCCAGCGGCAGTGACAGCCCCAGAAACTCGATATATTCCGGCAGCACCCGGCAGGTGCGCTGGGTCGATTGGGCGTAGTCCCAGCCGTAGCCGGCCAGCGCGAACAGCAGCAGGCTGGTGGTGGAAGTGACGATGACCAGCAAGACCTTGCGCGCCGGCTCAGGCAGCAGGTCATGAATCGCCGAGACGCGGATATGGCGCGCTTCGCGCGCACCGATCCCGATGCCCATGAAGGTGACGATAACCAGGAGGATCTGAGTGACATCGCCGGCGAACTGAATGCTTGAGCCCAGAATGTTGCGCGACATGACGTTGGCCACGGAAATGGCGGCCATGGCCAGGATGCAGGTGACCAGGGCGCTGCGCTCGAACCAGGACAGACCATCGTCGAGCGCGGCGAAGCCGTTTCTCAAGCCTTCGCGCCAGCGTTCTGGGTGGGAAAGACGTTGCCTGCTCATCGGGCGATTGTCTGAATGACGGGGCTTACCATAGCCTGCCGCAGGCAGGGCGGCAAGCGGCGACGAGCGGCCGGCGATCGGCAGCCGGGTTGGCGGTCTTTTCAAGGGCTCGTGTTAAGGTCACGTTGAATTTGAACTATGCAGTGCATAAAGAGAGTGCGATGAACAGCATCATGCGTATGTCAAACCGTTTGTTTCCAAGCCTGGGCATGGGTCTGGTCTTTCTGCTTGCTCTGACCCTGGTCGCTTGCGGCGACCGCGAGCAAGAGGCCGGGGAAGTCGACATGCCGGCCGCGCCGCCGGAGGCCGAAGCGGTGACCTGGCGTTTCGCCCTGGAAGAAATTGAAGGCAGCGTCCAGGACGCCTACGCCCAGGAATTCGCCCGTCGGCTCTCGGAGCGCTCAGACGGGCAGATCGAAATCGAAATCTATCCCTATGGCTCGATCGGTACTTCGTCCCAGATCACCGAGATGATGCAATCCGGCGCGCTGGAACTGGCTTTTGCCTCGCCGGGGCATCTGGCCGATGCCATTCCCGAGGTGGGCGTGTTCACCCTGCATTTCGTGCTGTCTGACGACAGCGAGATCAACCGTCAGGTGCTGTCCGATCCACGCCTGCACGATCTGCTGCGCGATCCGTACCGGGATGAAGATCTCGAGCTTCTGGCCATTGTGCAGGAAGGCTGGATGGTGTGGAGCGGCGACAAGCCGCTGCGCACGCCGGACGATTTCGAGGGCTTCCGCATCCGGACCATGACCTCGCCGATCCTGGTCGAGTCATACGAAGCCTATGGCGCCAATCCGACACCCATGCCCTACGGCGAGGTCTACAGCGGCCTGCAGCTCGGCCAGATCGACGGCCAGGTCAATCCGATCTTTGCCATCGAGGAGATGAGCTTCTATGAAGAGCAGGACGTCCTGACCTCCGGCCGCCACGCGCAGTTCGTGGCCACGGTGGCTGCAAGTCGCCAATGGTGGGACGGCTTGTCCGATGAAAAGCGCACCATGATCGAAGAGACCCGCGACGAAATGGTCGACTGGATCGACCGCGAGCAGATTGCCTACAACGAGGAGCGTCTGCAGGCCATCCTCGACGCCGGCGGTACCGAATTCGTCGAACTGACTGATGAAGAGCGCGAAGTCTTCCGCGAGCTCAGCGTGGGGGTGCGCGACATTTATATCGACCAGGCCGGTGAGCTTGGGCGCGAGATTCTCGACACCCTGCTTGAACTGGTAGCCGAGGCCGAAGGGCAGTAAGACGCGTATCCGCGTTCCGTAGTCGCGCCTGGCGGGGCAGTCAAAGCCCCGCCAGGCCCTGGTTTTCGGCGATCAGGCGAAAGGCGATGTGGTACTTGTAAATGTTGCTGACGTACTCAACCGTTTCCCGCCCGATCACTCTTGCGGCAATGTATTCGACGTTGTCGAACCACACGTTGGGGTCGAGCCCTTCGGCTTCAGCCGCCGCGCGCATCTCGCGAACCCGACGCGGGCCGGCATTGTAAGAGGCCAGGGCGAACAAGAGCCGGTTGTCCTCGTCCATCGGTTCTTCGGCGTAGTAGCGGTCGATCATCCAGCGCAGGTAGCGCGCTCCGGCGCGAATGTTTTCGGGCAGCTCGGAGATATCGTCGATTCCCATCTGCGCGGCCGTGGCCGGCAGTAGCTGCATGACCCCGACCGCGCCGGCCGGCGAGCGCGCCTGCTGGTTCAGTCGCGACTCCTGATAGCCCTGGGCGATCAGCAGCAGCCAGTCGAGCTCGTATTCCTCGCCGTATTGCTGGAAGAGATCGGCCATGCGCTTGAAGCGCGCCAACTGCTGCTCACGTCCCTCTTCCAGAACCCAGCGCGTGTCCTGCAAAAAGCGTTCGAAGGTGACGTTGCCGAACAGCGTGCCGGCGCGATGGGTTTGCAGGAACTCATCGAGTATGCGCTTCAGTTCCGCACTTTCCGGACGCACGGCAAAAGCGATCTCGGCGCCTTCACGCAGCACGATGTCATCGTGCACGGTCAGATCGGGCAGCACGCGAGCCCAGAACTCGGCCAGGTAATCGTCGGCTACGGCATGGTCGACCACGCCGGCGCTGACCATCTCCAGCACGTCGCCGACCTCGAAATGACCGGGTGCCGGCTCCAGATTCATGCGCTCCAGCCGGCGCGCGCGAAAATCCTGATTGAGCTTGGTCAGGCTTTCAAAAAAGCTCGACTCAGGACGCACGAACACCGTGCGGCCGGCCAGTTCGTCCAGATCGGCAACCGGCGCTGCGCGGGGTCCGGAAATCAATACCTCGCTGACGTCGCGCGCCAGCGGTTCGGTGAACGCCACCTGCTCGGCGCGGGTTTCAGTGACGGTCAGATTGGCGGCAATGACGTCACCGCGGCCTTCCAGCAGCCAGGGGATCAGGCGATCCCGGGTTACCGGCACATAGACCACCCTGACGCGCAGATGGCCCCGGTCGAGGCGCTCATTCAGAAAGCCGTCGAAAGCCTCCATGAATGAATGCGACAAGCCGCGCTGGCTGCCGCTCTCATCGACAAAAAAGAAGGTCCGGCTGTAGGGCACCAAAACCCGGATCAGGCGCCGTTCGAGCATCTCATCGAGATCGCCGTGGTGCAGGCCCACCAAGGGGTCGGCGGCCACGGCCAAATCATCCGCTGCCGGCTCTTCACCGCCGCAGGCGGTAACCAGCACCAGGGTCAGCGCCAGGGCAATCGAGACCGCGCCGGAATGGAAAGCCCGGCGCTTCATTCGTCCTCGGCGTCAGACAGGCCGAACTGCTCGAGCAGGAATTCCGCCTCGCGACGGTGGTAGAACAAGCGGTTGGACAGCCGCCGCCAGCCGTGGCCTTCGTCACGGAAGCGGATGTAGGGCGCGTCGATGCCGTTTTCGCGCAGGGTTCGGACCATGACCTCGGTTTCGTAGATCTCGACGCGACGGTCGTTGACCCCGTGCGAGTACAGCACCGGCACGTCGATCTGGTCGGCTTGGCGGATCGGCGAATACTGGGTGTAGAAGTCCAGCCAGCGCTGCTCGCGGATGTCACCGTATTCGATGATGTCGGAGGCCTTGAGCGCCGGCGAGGCCACCTGCAGCGCCGTCACCCAGTCAGCCACCCCGAACAGCGAAACCCCGGCAATGAAGTAGCCTGGATGGTTGGCCAGCACGGCGTTGACCGCATAGCCACCGTAGGAGCCGCCGCGCACGATCGCGCGGTCGCCGTCAACCCGCCCGTCCTCGCGGAAGAATTCCACCATGTCAACCAGATCGCGGATGCTGTCCAGACGGCGTTCCTGGTCGTCCAGGGTCACATACGTGTGGCCGAAGCCGGTCGAGCCGCGGATGTTGGGCCGGAATACGGCGATCCCGCGGCCCAGCAGGTACTGGGTGGCGCCGGAAAAGGTGACCATGGACTGCGCGGTCGGCCCGCCGTGGACGTCGAAGACCACCGGTGGTGGACCGTCGTCGAGGCGTGCGTCCTCGCGCGGCAGATAAAGCAAGCCCTGCAGCGTCACCCCGTCGCGGGCTTCCATGCGAATCGACTCCGGCCCGACCAGGCGCTCGGGGTCCAGCCCCGCCAGATTGGCCGCCCACAGCACTTCCGCCGAACCCGAGGCCAGGTCCCACAGCTTGAGATCGCCCGGCGTGGACCAGCCGTTGACCACCAGGGCGGCCTTTGCGCTGCCGCGCGGGCAGGACAGCGAATAAACGCCTTCGGCGACTTCAGGTGTGTCCAGCGCACGGTCTTCGACCCGGTCGCGCCCGTGCAGGCGGAAAAAGCCGTCTTCGTTGGTGGTCCAGATCAGAAAGCGGTCGTCCTCGCCGCACAGCTGCACGTTGTCGATGTCGTGGTCGACCTCGATGAGGGTTTCGACTTCGTTGGTCTCGATGGTACGGCGGATGAGGGCGCGGAACTCGCGGTCTTCGTTGGAGGTATGGAAGACGTGCTTGCCGTCCGCGGTCCAGGCAAATCCGCCGTCCTGGGTGTTGGCGCGGCGTTCGGGTTCGGACAGCGTGGTGACCTCGCCCGATTCCAGGTCCAGCCGGAACAGGTTGTTCGAGTCCTCGCCCACGGCCTGGGTCATCAAAAGCGATTCGCCGTCCGGGGCGATCGAGCGCGGCCACCAGGCGAACTCGCCCTCGAAGATCATGTCCTGATCGCCGGTTTCGGTATCAAGCGTGTAGATGTCGAAATCCAGGCCGTTGCGCTCGGTCGAGGCAAAGACGATGGTTCGGTCATCCGGCAGCATGCCGCCGAAAAAGCGAAAGGCGCCGGGTAGCGCGGGCACCAGTTCGGACTCGTGCTTGCCGTCGACGCTGATGCGGAAATAGGCCTCCTGCTCGTCGCCGGCGTTATCGGCGCCGTAGATCAAGCTCTGCCCGTCCGGCGCCCAGCGGAAGAAGGTGATGCCGTTGCCGAAGGTCAGCTGGCGGGCCTGCGAGCCGTCGGTCGGGATCAGCCACAGCTGCGGCTCGCCGGTTATCGACTTCGACACCGCGACGTAATCGCTGGCCGGCGACATCCGCGCGCTAGACACACCCTGCACCAGCAAAAAGCGGGCAATGTCAGCCGGGAATTCACCGGCCAGGCCGATGCGGATCGGTTCCGGCGTGGGCTCGATCGCCTCCAGGTTTTCGTCTGGGCCTTCGCCGGGGCCGGGTTGGGCCAGTAGAGGCGCGGCGGGAATCAGGCAGGCGAGGAGGGCGAGTAAGGGAATGGAACGGAAATTGGTTTTCAGCATGATGGGATCTCGATGGCTGCCGCTCGATCGCTGGCATAACGTCAACTCTTCATTCTAAGCGACCGGCCGGTGGCAATAAATCCGGCCAGCCGTTTTACCAGGCCATTCGAACCGGATAGTCGTTGAAAGCGGAATCTGCCGGACAACACGATTAAGTCCTGTATACCAGTTTGCCGACGTTGCACTTGATGGCCAGTTCCCACAGCGTGGCTGAGCTGACGAAGCTCAGGTTGTCCGGCTGATTCAGAATCGAGCGGGCCGTCCCGCTAAGCAGGTCTGACCAGTTAAGCTCCATCGGTTCGATCCGGATTCACGCTCTTAGGTTCCTTAGCGTCGACAACCTAACCACCGGCGACTTCGAGTTCAAGCTTTCGACGAGGATGACCCAGCGCAGACGATGGAGGCTTTACGACTTTCCGCGCCTGCGGAATGAAGCGAAGCCGGAATGCCATTGCGAGTGCCTGATCTAGCCGGCCCTACATCACCTATCGCATCGCCGCTGGGGCCAGGCTGAGCCAGCAGTGCCAGCGGTGCAAATGCCTAGAAGTGAGGGGATCACGGGAATCAATTTGCGCACAGTCAAGTTGTGTTTCATGTTCTGATTCATGCGATGTCGAAGTGGGTCAATGCTTGTCGACTCGCAGCGCATCCGCCCCGATGAGCGGTATCAAGCGGGCCAGGGTTTCATGCAATAACGACAGTTCCGGCGGCGCAGCGCGTTTCGCCTTCCGCTCCCGCCAGTCCAGTGTGTGCACCAGATTGGCGGCCACGACACAGGGCTCGTCGAGACTGTTTACAGGAACTTCAGTGGCTGCCCCTCGAATGCTCGTACTCACCGGACAGCAAATCAACAGACCCGTTTGTCGATTGTAGCGAGCGCTGGAAAGAATCAAGGCTGGACGATACTTGCCAATTTCCCGGCCTCGGGTCGGCTCGAAATCAAGCCAGGCGATCTCGCCGCGATCTGGCACGTATCGGGCCATTACTCGGTCTCGTGTCCGAGCAGGACGGGCAGCTCATCGGCGTGCGCGGTATGTGGGGTGAGATCCTTGAGCAGTTCCTCCTCGCTCCATGCCTGGACCGGCGGCGATTTTTTCCGAATCAGTACCCCCTCGTCTGTTACCTCCAGAATCACGGATGAGCCGGCTTCCAGCTGTGCAAGTTCACGGACGGCACGGGTCAGGCGAAGCCCCATGCTGTTGCCCCAGGGCTGAATTGTTGCTTCGAAGGTTTTCCTGGGATTTTTCAGGTGTCTCATGCGCGTGACCGACGAGCGTATAAACAATGTATAGCCTAACAAAAAACCCGGCCCCGCTTGAGCAGGACCGGGCTTG
>CAZUTZ010000113.1:0-8149 GCA_964623655.1 uncultured Wenzhouxiangella sp. | reverse complement strand
GCAGATTGCGCCGCTCCAGGAACATGTCGGCCGGCAGCACGTAGTCGCACCAGTCGCAGACTTCCTGATGGACGATATCGGTAATGAAGATGAAGTCGATCTTCTTTAGCATCTCTTCGATGCGCCTGGTGTTCGGGTCGCGGTGGAACAAGGTGGCGTCACCCAACCACAGGCCCTTGATCTGATAAGGCGTGTCTTCGTCGACGATGCTCTTGACCACGGCTTCGAACGTGCCGTTGGACTCGGGAAAGAGTTCCTGGTCCAGGCGGCGTCCCGGCGGCGGCAGTTCCAGCTCGTCACCCAGGCGGGTCGTGATCTTGCCGCTGCCGTCGCGTGACAGAACCCCGGGGATGCCGTGGCCGGGGCGGAAGCACAAGCCGCCTGGCTTGTCCAGGTTGCCCAGCAGGCCGTTTACGGTCATCAACGCCATGATCGCGTCGGTGTCGCTGTCGCCGTTTCGGGTGTTGTACCAGGTATCTTCAACCACGCCCTGAGCGGTGTGCAGGGTGCGTGCAATGCGCACCACGGTCGACTGGGGCACTTCGCAGATGCGCGCGACACGGGCCGGCGTGTAGTCGGCCATGTGCTCGACAAAGCGGTTCCAGACCGTAGTGACTTCGATCTCGGAGCCGTCCTTGAGCGTGACGGTTTCACTGTGCTCGAGGACCGGATAGGCGCCGTTGCCGTTGTGCGCGACCAGGCCACCATTGTCCGGATCATAGGCCCGGAAGCTGTTTTCGTCGCCGTCTTCTTCCAGATCGGCCGCGGTCAGCGGCTTTCCGTCCGGCTTGAGCAACAGCGGCAGGTTGGTGTAGCGCCGCGCGAATTCCTCGTCGAAGCGATTCTCGTTGACCAGCACATTGGCCAGGCCCAGCAAAAACGCGCTGTCGGTGCCCGGCTTGCACGGAATCCATTCGCCGTCGGCGTAAGCCGAATCGGGGTGTGCCGGGTTCAAAAACGCCGCCTTGGCGCCTTTGGCCCGGGCCTTGGCAAAGCGGTACTGCGCGCCAATGGGCGCATGCAGCGTGCGGCCGGGGAAGAGGATGAAACGCGCGTTGTCGTAATCGGGATCGACGGCTGCATGGTGATGGAAACCCTGGCCCATCATCCAGCGACGTGCGACCACACCGGCGGTGTTGCAGGTGCTGGCCTGGCCGATGCTGTTCGGCGTGCCCAGGCCCATGGAGAACCAGTCGGTGGCGCCGCGAATGTTGTGGCCGGTCACGCAAACCGAGCGCTCGCCGTGTTCGTCGATGATGCCTTTCAGGCGTTCGGCGATCTCGTCGAGGGCCTGTTCCCAGCTGACTTCTTCAAATTCGCCGGATCCACGCTCACCGACCAGCTTCAGCGGCTTTTTCAAACGTAACGGGCTGTTCCAGGTCTGAGGAGCCGTGGCGCCACGACCGCACATGCCGCGCTGCGGATGTTCGGGGTTCTGGTTGCCGAACACCAGGAAATTCTTTTCGCTGGGCGGTTCGTCGGTCTTGACCAGGCCGGTCAAGCCACAGGAAGCACCGCATTGCAGGCACACACTGTGCCGAACGTCGTAACCTGCGGCGCGTAATCCTTCGATATCGACGCCGTTGGGGCCGAAAAAGCTCGCGGCATCCACCCAACCCTTGTTGATCAATAACGCGCCGACGCTTGCTGCCGTGGCGCCGCCAAGGAATGTTCTTCGCTTCATTCCTGACTTTTCTACAGTTTTCATTCCGCCGTCTCCGTGTGACTTGTGCTGGACATGTTCCGGTGAGTCCCTTGGGAGGAGCACCGATAAGTCTGAATATGCGATGGCGCTGCATATACGCTCGAGGCTCATGAGACCAGAACCGCACAGCTAACACATTGATCGGCATCAATTAGCTTTAGCTGATGCTAAATTAGTGCATCAAATTTACTCCTTTAACCGACAGTTTCACAGGCGGCTGAGGACAGGCCAAAAAAAACCCGGCGACCTGGGCCGCCGGGCTTGAGAGGCAGAAAAAACGCTTTTTTTCAATAGGTTCCAGGCGGCCTGAGATCCGGCGTCGGAACCCGGATCTGCAAAGGCCCGGGCGCATCCAGTTCTTCTTTGATGGCGTGACGCATCAGATCGCGGAAGTCCGAGACCGCCATGAAAAACTCGCGCATGATCAGAATCCACACCCGCATGCCGTAGCGCGTCAACACCAGGCGCTCACCCTCGTCCCTGACCGCGCCCATCAGGCGCAAGCCGAGGATTTCCGGCGCAAGGGTACGGAAAAAGCCGGGATATCGCGTCTCGGCGACTTTTTTGTCCAGGCTCAGGCCAAACAGGTTCATCAGCATGAAATAGCGCAGCCGGTCGCGATAGGTCAGCGGCTGCTGACGAGAGATACCGAACAGCCCTTTCTCGATCTGGCGATTGTAGTGATTCAGCGAAAAAGTGCTGGAATACAGGATGCCGTCCAGATAGCTCAGCGAGCCCGAGCCCAGCCCCAGATATTCTTCGTTTTCGATGACGTACTCATCCACCGTGCCGGCTTTCTGGTTGAAGCACCAGGCCGAGGACGGCTGATAGGTGGAGGGCAGGGCATCCAGAATCAGGCGGTACAGGTGCCCTTCGCGGTTGAAATCGACCTCGCCCATCATCTTGAGCATCTTGCGCATGGTGCTCTCGGCACTCATCAAGGGATAGAAGGTGGTCTGGCTGATTTCGAGCTGGCGGGTGATGATGTCCACATCGCGCAACAAGGACTCATCGGTCTGGTGCGGCAGATTGAAGATCATGTCCGCATTCAGCGTCTCGAAATAAGCGTTGGCTCGCTCCAGCGCCTCCATGGTCTTTTCCGCAGAGCCGTATTTCTCATAGCGGTCCATCTGCTTTAGCAAATCGTTATCCATGCTCTGCACACCGACCGACAGGCGGCTGACGCCGGCATCGCGCACCTGCTTCATCACTTCCGGCGTCAGGTCGTCCGGGTTGGTTTCAACCGAAATGCTCTGGATCGGGCTTAACTTGCGGCAAAGGTCCAGCGTCTCGGCCAATTCACCGGGCATGACGGTCGGCGTGCCGCCGCCAACATAGATATCACCGAAGCGGTAGCCCGCTTCGTGCGCCATACGGATTTCCTGACGCAGACTCTTGAAATAGCGCGTGGCCTTGTCTTCCTTGAAGCACACCCGGTGAAACGAGCAGAACGGGCAAAGGACCACGCAGAAGGGCACGTGCAGATACAGCATGTAGGTACGCGAGCTATCCGGCGGCGGGAGCGTGTCGCTCGGGGTCAGTCCATCAAACTTGGTCAGTCGCTTGCTGTTGTGTCGAAAGCCCGCGGTCAGGACGCGGTCCATGATGGTCACGTGGCATGTCTCCAGAAAAGCTGAACAGAACCGAGATTGTACCCAGCAGATTGTCGACAGCGTCAACAGAACCGGGTGCAATACGGTGGTGTACCATTCAGCCCTTGTGCAGCGCTTTGATGAACCGCCGAGCCAGCCGATGAGCCCATTCGATAGTCAAACCCGCAGCTCCGACCGCGCCGGTCGCCGCCGGAATCTGCGAGCTCCCAGCTACCTTCAGGCGCTGACGCCGCTGGTCGCACTCATCATCATGCTGGTCGCTTCCGTAGCCCTGTTCGGAGACGACTCCTCCTACGGCCCCAACCAGATCGCGCTATTGATCGCCGCCGCCATCGGCAGCCTCATCGCGCTGCGCAACGGCTATCGCTGGCCTCAGATCCAGGACGGCATCACCGGCGGCATCTCGATCGCACTGGGCGCCATATTGATCATTTTGATGGTCGGTGCACTCATCGGCACCTGGCTGCTGGCCGGCGTGGTGCCGACCATGATTTACTACGGGCTGGAGCTTTTGAATCCCGCCTGGTTTTACGCCGCCTCCTGTCTGATCTGCGCCATCGTGGCGATTTCCATCGGCAGTTCCTGGACCACCGCCGCCACCATCGGCGTGGCCCTGATCGGTGTCGCAACGGGGCTTGATCAGTCAGCCGCCATTACCGCGGGCGCCGTTCTGTCCGGCGCGTATTTCGGTGACAAGATGTCGCCCCTGTCGGATACCACGAATCTAGCGCCGGCGGTCAGCGGCACCGAGCTGTTCGCCCATATTCGCTACATGACCTGGGTGGCCATTCCGGCATTGATCCTGGCGGTGATCGCCTATCTGCTGCTCGGCGGCACCGAAGGCGGGCAGGCCGATACCGCCACCCTGATCCTCATGCAGCAGCAGCTTGATGAGCTGTTCACAATCAATGTCTGGATGCTGCTGCCGCTGCTGGTTCTGTTCGGGCTGGCGGTGGCGCGCGTGCCGGCCTTGCCGAGTATCTTTATTGGCGCCATGCTGGGGGCGGTGTGGGCGCTGCTCTTCCAGCCTGAACGCGTGGCCGCCATGGCGACCGCCGACGGCTGGCTTTCAGGCCTGCAGGTCGTCTGGCTGGCTCTGGCCGACGGCACCAGCGTCGACAGCGGAGACAGCGGGCTGGACCGTCTGCTCAGCGGCGGCGGCATGTCGAGCATGCTCAACACCGTATGGCTGGTACTGTGCGCCATGACCTTCGGGGCCGTAATGGAAAGTACCGGCCTGTTGCGCAAGCTCCTCGAGGCCATCGTGCGCCTGGTCACGACGACGGCGTCACTAGTTTCGACCACGATCCTGACCGCCTTTGGCACCAACGTGATGACCGCCGATCAGTACATGGCCATCGTGCTGCCGGGTCGGATGTTCCGGGCGGAATTTCGCGAGCGCGGTCTCGACCCGCGCGTTCTGTCGCGCAGTCTGGAGGGCGGGGCGACCATCACCTCGCCGCTGGTGCCGTGGAACACCTGTGCGGTATTCATGTTCGGCGTGCTCGGCGTCAGCCCGCTGCAGTACGCCCCTTACGCCTTTTTCCTGTTCCTGGTACCGCTGATCGGCATCCTGTATGCCTATTTCGACTTCAAGATCCTGAGGATTGAGCCTGCTGCGGCTGCGAGCAGCTGAACTCGAACTCCACCTCGACACCCGCCCGGTGCTTGACGACCGCTTCGGTGCTGGTCGGCCGCAACCAGGTTTTTCCCCTTGCGGAATCGACCGACCCGTCAACCGGTCCCATTCCCGGCAAAGACCGCTGAATCGAGTAGCGATAAAAGTAAAGCTCGTCGTCAATGGCGCGCAGCTCAACGCTGTCGGCCTGGTCAAAATCAATCTCGCTGATATCTGCGGCTTCCTGGCCCCGGAAACCCACCCTGAGCTCAAAATCACGTCCCTCGCCAACCATGACATAAAACTCGTCCTGCATCTCGCAGCGCGAACGCCGGATGACCTTGGGTTCGTCAACACCTTCCCAGCTCACTTGCCCGACGATGGTTTGAGGTAGATCGTCAATGGGCATCATCACCGCATGCTCCGGCACATCGTCCCTGGAGCAGGCAGATGTCACGATTATTGCCGAGAGGGCGACTATGGCGATATTCAGACCTTTCCGATCAAGCGTCCCGTAATTTATTGAGTGCATCGTCCCGTTCCCGAAAAAAGAGACCAGCGAAAACTATCCCATACCCCTGACATAAAATCGTCATGGATGGCTACTTGCCCGGTAGTAAAGCTGTGGTCCTACACACCTGACTGCTCGCGGCGGTCTTCAAAAAAAGGGCCACCCGGTGGATGGCCCTGTATGCATTACGCGGCTCCGTTCAGCTCGGAGGCATCAGTTCAAATCGTGATCCTCGAAGCGATCCTCGAAAATCTCCGGCGGTAACTGGAAGCTTGAACCGATCAGCGTCACCGTCTCGCTCTGATCATCGGCTGTTTCTATTTCCAGATCGTTGGCAAAGCTGTCCACGCTCAAGGGTGAGAAGGTGACCTCGACGGTGCAGCTCTGCTGCGGCTCGAGCACCCCGTCAATCTCGCAGTCACCGCCGCTTATTGCAAATTCGACATCTCCCGCAAGCTCGATCAACGTCAAGACAAGGTTGTCCGATTCAGCCGAAGCAGCGTTGCTAATCAGGACGCTGAGAGTCGTCTCCAAGCCCACCTGTACTTCACCGAATTCAAGCGCGTCGAGATTCACCGCCAATTCTCCGGGCAACCGGAAACCTGAACCGGTCAGGCTGACCGTCTGACTCTGCTTATCGGCTGTTTCGATTTCCAGATTATTGGCAAAGCTGTCCACGCTCAATGGCGAGAAGGTGACCTCGACGGTGCAACTCTGCTGCGGCTCGAGTACTGCATCGATCTCGCAGTCGCCGCCGCTGACCTGGAACTCGGCATCACCATCAAGCCCGAAGCGCGAGAGCACGAGGTTGTCCGATCCAGCCGTAGCGATATTACTGACCAGGATGTCGAGGGTCGCGTCCGTGCCAACTTCGATTTCGCCGAAGTCCAGTGCGTCAGGATCCAGCGCCAGTTCCCCGGGGCTGCTTTCTTCAATCACGAAATCCCCGTTGGCTGCCAGCGCATAATGCTGGGAACCGCCCATGGCCACATTCAGCGCGACCACCCGAATCTGATAGGTACCTCCTTCCGGTGCTTCCAGCCGCACCTGATGCACATTGTTGCGATCGTCAAAGCCCTCGGTAGATGTGTCCGTAAACGGATTCGGCGCGCCGCTGGCGGGCAGTTTCTGCGTCCAGACGTCGCCTGAAGGATCCTCGACTTCCAGCCTGAGCTCATTGACCAGTGCGACGGCAGCGCCAATCGTCGCCGGAAAATCCGTCCAGACCAGCGTGATGTCCAGCGGTTCGCCGGCATTGACCATCAATTCGTAGGAATGCGTCTGCCCGGTCTCCAGTCCGGTGGTTTCGTCGATCAGCCATAGCTGACGATCATCCCCCTCGAAATAAAGCACGTTTTCCAGATTCACGCGGCCCCAGCCCTGGTCCTGGTTCGGCGCGCCGCCACCAGCACCAGTACCACTCATGCTGTGGGCGCCATTGATCAGCAAGGCCTTGACCAGTGAACCGGAGGGGTCAGGGAGACTGTCGGCCGGGCTTTCGTCGCCTGAGGGATAGAACCCGCGTTCCAGGTATTCGCGAATCAACGCTCCCAGACCTGCCGCAGTGGGGCTGGCCATGGACGTGCCGCTCAGTTCACAGGTGTTGCACGAGCCGGTTGTCGCATCACCATCCGAGCCTACGGACAGGATGCCCTGGCCCTGCGCGACGATATCGGGCTTGGTGCGGTCATCGTGCACCGGGCCGCGCGAGGAGAACGAGGCCATGTTGTCGCCAATGGCGCCGCGCTGGCTCGCGCCGACCGAAATGATGCTCTTGGCGTTGCCCGGGGCGCCTACCGAGTTGGGCGCGCTGCAGCAGGTTCCGTCGTTGCCGGCGGCAAAGAAGATCGCCATTTCGGGAAACTCCCAGGCCGCCGTGTCGGCCGACTCGGTCGTTTCAGTGTAGGTCTGCGTGCAGCCGGGGATACAAAATATGCCAAAAAACAGCAGCTCGCGCCCCAGGAGTTGTTGTGCAGCCGCGCACCGTTGGCGTGGGCGACCGAGACCAGATGCAACACGTTACCGCCCAGCTCGTTGAGATAGCCGAGCGCGCTGCCCATTTCCTGGGCAATCATCTTGGCACCCGGCGCCATGCCGTCGAGATCCGTGATCCCGCCCGGATTCGAAAAATCCGAGCAATCAACGGGGTTGGCGAAGTTGTTGCCAAGAATCGAGCCGGCGACATGCGTGCCGTGGCCGGCCCCGGCGCCGGTCGGGCAGGACCCGTCGCCAAGCGGATCGCCGGCCGGTGACCACTTGTAGTAAATGGGTATCTTGCGATGATCCATATCGGGTTCGACGGCGGAGCAATTGGCCCCGTCGGTGCATGTTTCGACGAGCGGATCACCCATCTCGGGGTCGGTGAAGGCGCAGTGCGGGAAGTCGTAACCGGAATCGGCCACGCCCACGATCTGGCCGCAGCCAAAAATCCCTCGGTCGAAGACGGGCACCTGGTCGACTTCCCCGCTCTGGTGCAGCCAGGGGCCTTGGGAATTGTGGAACTGCATCACCTGCCGAACGCCGACCCGTATCACTTCATCATAGCTGGCCAGCACCGGCAGCAGCGACTCGATGTGATGACCGGTAACGGTCAGCACCACGACATCGCGCGGCGGCCCGTCCGAGACAAAATGATGTTCCACGCCCTCCAGCGCGGCCAGTTCATCAACCAGCACGGAAGCATCGACGCCCCGGTGCAGGGC
>CAZUTZ010000112.1:0-8158 GCA_964623655.1 uncultured Wenzhouxiangella sp. | reverse complement strand
CCAGCGCCACCTCGATCAAGGCTTCGTCGCTGTTGGCCGGGTCCATCTGGAAGGTCTCCTTCCCGGATTTGCCCAGATTGGCGGCCGATCCGACCGCGTCGCGGAAGGGCCCGTAGAAGCTGGATGCGTACTTGGCCGCATAGCTCAGGATCATCGTGTTGCGATGACCCTCGGCCTCGAGCGCTTCGCGAATGGCGCCGATGCGCCCGTCCATCATGTCCGAGGGTGCGACCACGTCAACGCCGGCACGGGCGTGACTCAAAGCCTGCTTGACCAATGCCTCGACGGTCTCATCGTTGAGCACGTAGTCGGTCCCGTCAATCAGGCCGTCCAGGCCGTGCGAAGTATAGGGATCCAGGGCGACGTCGGTGATCACGCCCAGCTCCGGAAAGCGGCTTTTGAGCGCTTCGACCGTGGTCTGCACCAGGCCGTTCTCGCGCCAGCTTTCCTCGGCCGAGTCTGATTTGCGCTCGGCAGGCACCACCGGAAACAGGGCGAGCGCCGGAATGCCGAGCGCCAGGCAGCGCTCGGCAATTCCGAACAGGGCGTCTCGACCGACCCGCTCTACGCCTGGCATGGAAGCGACCGGCTCGCGAGCCGAGTGATTTTCCAGCACGAACACCGGATAGATCAGATCGGCCGGCTTGAGCGTAGTCTCGCGCACCAGACGCCGCGAGAACTCATTCGCCCGTAAACGTCGCGGGCGGTTCAAGGGAAACGGCATGCTCTGCCCGGCCTAGTTGAAGTGCGACTTGAAGTACTTGAACGAGTTCTGGAACGCTTTCCAGGTGTGCTCCGCCTCCAGCTTGAGGCGCTCGAACTGGGCCTCGCCGGCCGCGCGCATTTCGGTCAGCTTGTTGTTCAGCTCGGTGCGCTTTTCCTGCAGGTCGGCCAGCTGTTCCTCGTACTTCTTTTCCATCTCGCCGCGAGCGTCTTGAGCGCGCTTTTCCAGGCGCTCCATGTCTTCGTCCAGCTCGTCGAGACGGGTTTTCATCGCTTCGATGAATTGTTTGCGTTTGGACTCTTCGGCCATGGGGACTCTCCTTGATTGGGCGGCTTTTTAGTATAGCGCCGGTGTCCGGGTGGCCGCTGTATTGTGTGCTGCCGTCAGGCGTCGCTGACCTCGAAGCGATGCTCGAAAATACGAATGCCCGCGTTCAGGTTGACCACGATCGTCGAAGACTCGCCGTCGCCCGGTTCAGGGGTAAGCCATGGTCAGTTGCAGGCCGGGCTTCAGCATGCCCAAAGTGTGGTGGCAATCAGGGGTGCAATTCCAATGGTGAATCAGTTGACCGAAGCGCTGCGAAAAGGTGGCGGGTCCACCGATTCGCATTCCAATCCGGCTTTTTCGCCAATCATGGACCAGGCGCTGGCTTCTCCATGCTTCTGCCAGTGTTCCAGGAATTCGCGCATGAACTGCGCGTCTGCCGTTTCCCAGACCCCTTCATTCGAGGCAGCGAAGCAAGCCATCTGCCCGGTGAATCTGGCTCGCCACTGCTCATGTCGCTCCTGCGCGTCGGAGTCTCCCTGGGCCTCAAGTCGCCGCGCGGACACGGCGGAGCCGAGCGAGTTCAGCAGCATGCTGAAACGGGCCTTCATCATCAGGTCCTGGGTGCGCTCGCAGGCCTGGTTCAGTTCTGTATCTTCGGCAGAGGGCAGTCCACAGAGATCCGAAAAGGGTGTGAAGTGAGGCATCAGCGTCAGGCCATAGACAAGCGGCACGGAAGCAAACTCCGGGGCAGCGAAGTCACCCTGGTCCTCCATCGCATCAAGCAGCAACAGGGCGAAATCCATCTGGCGTTCCTTCAGGGTTTGCGCCGCGAAGATGATCGAGCGCGCGCGTTCGGTATCGTCCCGCTCAGTGATTTGCAGGCGGGCGAGCAGTTCGGCGCCGTCGTGGCGCACGATGGCATCATCCAGGCCGCGGCGGACGCAATCGGACCGGATGTGATTGCTCGCGCAAAGCTGCGCCAGCAGGGCGCGGGCGAGCGGCGTATCGGCTGTGTCGATGAGTGCATACAGGCGATCGAAGAACTCGGTCCCGCTCAGGATGGACTCTTCGGTGTGCCAGCCGGCCCAGACAGCATGCTCGGACATCAGCAGACCGGCGGCCTGCTGCGCCGGATCTTGAGACTGGATGAGGCTGTCGATCAGCACCAGCATCCGGGCAGCGTAACCCGCTTCGTCGAGGGGCTCGTCCTGTGCATCGACTTCGGCCACAGCCATTTGCGCCGCGGCCAGTAACAGCAGTGCACAACTAATCAACCTGCGCATGATGAATTTCCCAGCATTCCAACGCCAGCCTGGGTTTTAGCTGATGCGGCGGCAGCGCGTCAAGCCGGCTTGGTTGGGTCCTTGTTCCGGTCGCCAGTCGGGCTCTCGCCGGCGCCGGCGCATGATGAACCGCTCGGGTGCCAGGGCGTCGATCAGTTCCGCGTCCGGGACGGGATTGAAGTCGCTGGCGAGGTCGGCGACGAGGTCGGCGCACAGCGGGGTGTGGGTGATGCCGCGCGAGCCGTGGGCCAGGTTCAAGTAGACGTTCGGGACGGTGCTGTGCGGCAGTTCGGTCGGGTCGGCCAGTGGGCCGGCCAGCGGGAGGAAGTCGGGAGTTTGGCAGCGCACGGCGGCGCGGCGGTCGGCGATCCCGATCGCCTCACCGCCCAGTTCCTGCCATTGATGGGGAAGTTGCTCGCGTAATTGATCCAGGTTGGTCTGATCGTCGGCCGGATCGATCTCGGCGGTGAGACGCTGCAGGTCATAGGTCGCGCCGATGCAGTGCAGGCCGTCCAGTGCCGGGGTCAGATAGCCGGCGTGGCAGATGGCCTGCTGCCAGTTGCGGCTGGCTTCGGTGGCCCGTACGTAGCTGACCTGGCCGCGGATCAGTTTCAGCGGCAGCCACTCCAGGCCGGGCAGAGCGCGGATGCCTTCAGCCATGCACAAGAACACGGCGTCAGCGGTCTGGATCTGGCGCTGGTCGTCCTGTTCCAGTTCGACTTTCAGTGAATCATCGATGCTGAATCCGCGCAGCGCTTTGGGCTGCAGGTCGATCGCCGGATGATCGAGCAGCGTCTGGCACCAGCGTGCCGGCCGGAGGAAGCCCGCGCCATGCAGCATCACCTCGCCCGGCGCCAGTGGTTCCAGCAAGTCTTCTGGCCAAGTCCCGGCCGCCAGCGCTTTTTCCAGCTTGCGCGCCATGCGACCGTCGGCGGCGTGCTGGATGACGCCGTTGAGTTGGCCGTCGTCTGCGCTGGCCGGAAACCCGAGACGGTTCAGGCGGTGCAGGGCATACAGCAGGGCGAGCTGATAGAAGCGGTTCTGCGCGGTCATGTGCGCGCTGGCGGTTGCATAGACCACGCCGGCCAGGTTGCCCGAAGCGCCGCTGGCGACGCCGGCCGGGTCGCAAACAGTGACCTGCCAGCCGCGTTCGGCCAGGGCGCGGGCGGTGGTTGCTCCGGCAAGGCCTGCACCGGCGACCAGGGCTTTGCCGGTGTGAATCAAGCGGGGCCGGCTAGCGCCGGGCGAGTGGCCGATCAGGCGATGGCGTTTCCCAGCGAAGCCGGGGACGCGCTCGACTTCGAAGCCGGCTTGGATCAGGCCGCGTCGAACGGCACCGGAGGCGGTGAAGGTGGAAAAGCTTGCGCCCGGTCGGCTGCGCGCGGCCAGGACGGCGAACAGTTCCGAGGTCCACATTTCCGGATTGCGCGCGGGTGCGAAGCCGTCGAGGAACCAGGCATCGACTTCAGCGCGGCATCGGCTCCAGCAGGTCCGGGCATCGCCGAGCATCAGCACCAGGCGGATGCGCGGGTGCAGTTCAATCAGGTGATGACCGGCAACCGGCGGCGGATAATCGCGCATCAGGGCTTGCGCCAGTGGATCGGCGCCCGGCCAGGCGCGCTGCAGATCGGTTTTCCGTAGAGGATGCAGTTCGGCTGAAAACAAGTCCAGGCGGGCGCCGCTCGGGGCGTGATCGAGAAAACAGCGTGCCGCCAGCAGCAGGTTCAAGCCAGTGCCGAAGCCGGTCTCACCGATGCAGAAAGTCTGCTGCGGCCGGAGTTCGGCAAAGCGCTGAGGTAAACCGTTCCCGTGGATGAAGACGACCCGGCTCTCTTCCGCCCCGCGGCCCGGCATGAAATAGCTGTCGTCGAAGCTTGAGGAGCGGGGCGTGTCGCCCTGCCAGTCAATGCGGGCCGGCAGGATCGGAGTGAAATTGGGTTCCATCGCCGCCGATTTTAGAGGCTCGTGAAGCTTTGAAGCATGACGCAGTGCCCGAGTGTCGGGATCGAAGACAGCGGTTTGACCAGAAATGTTATACCATTCGTCTTCCTGCAGAAATTCAGGCAATCTCATGGCCGCAGTATTCGAAGACAAATCGCCCGCGCGCAGGGGCAAACGCCTGGATCAAGTGGCGATCGGCCTGTCGGGCGCTTGTCTTGTGCATTGTCTGGCTCTGCCCATCGCCATGATTTTTGCACCCTGGATCAGTCTCGGCATTTTCGGCGAGGAATGGTTTCACCTGGCTCTGGTGGTGTTTGTCGTGCCGATCAGCCTGATCGCTTTCCGCATGGGCCTGCGTCAACATGGCCGTCGAGCAATGCTGTTGCCGGGCTTGTCGGGTCTGGCGTTGGTCGCTATGGCCGGAGTGCTGGAGTTTTTCCATATCGGCAGTCACCAGTTGGCGGCAGGACTGACTTCTGTGGGTGGCATTCTCCTGATCATCGCGCACTGGCGCAATCTCCGCGCACGCGGTTGCCGGGTGGCGGGTGGCTGCACGGTCAAAAGCTAAGCAGCAGGGTCTCGTCGCATCACCTCAGGCTTCACCGAGTTCCAGGCGGTACCCGACGATTGCCAGGTTCTTCGGCTGAATCCGTCCACTCACCCAGCGAAATCCCGCGCCGGTCCTTGCGGCCTTGCGCTAGAATTCGGGCATCACTTTTCCAAGGGACAGGATATGAGCGAGATACCGACCGACCTGAAGTTTTCAGAAAGCCATGAATGGGTCAGTCAGGAAGAAGACGGCATGGTCAAGGTGGGTATCACGGACCACGCCCAGGCTCAGCTCGGCGACCTGGTGTTCGTCGAGTTGCCCGAGGAAGGCGCAACCCTCGGCCAAGGCGATGCCTGTGCCGTGGTTGAATCCGTCAAGGCGGCCTCGGACATATATACGCCGGTGTCCGGCGAAGTCGTTGCCGTCAACGAGGCGGTGGTCGACGCGCCTGAAATCGTCAATACCGACCCCTACGGTGACGGCTGGCTGTTCAGCGTACGCTTAGAGGACGCCGACGAACTCGAGGGACTGATGGACGCCGAGAACTACACTCAGCACATCGACGAGTAGTCGGGCGCCATTCAATCAGTCTGCGCTTCCGGCGAGTCGATCGGCCTGTCGGATGGGTTCCGGAATCCGATAGCGCGGGCTGCAGGCCAAGACCCACTGGACTGCATCTTCAAGAGCCAGCCGGTGGCCGACTGAGACAAAGACAGGCCGCACGCGAGCCCGCGTTCTCACCACGATACCGATAGTCTCCCCGGCCTCGGCAAGCGGCGAGCACTCGCCCCTGGCGGGGCCAGGCACCTCGTATTGACCACACAGCCGGCTCTTGCCCACGCCTATCGTGCACAAACCGGTCTCCACGCCCAGATGGCTGGCCACGCCGAAGCGTCTTGGGTGTGCGATGCCCTGTCCGTCGCACAGCACCAGATCCGGCCGGAAATTGAGCTTTTCCAGGGCGGCGAGCAGCGCGGGCAATTCGCGAAAGGACAGCAGGCCCGGAATGTAGGGGAGCCGAGTCGGGATCTCGGCCACCGCTTGTTCGATCACCTTGAGATCCGGAAAGGACAGCGTGACCGCAGCGGCTCGAGTGGTCTGTCCGCGATTGGGGAAAGCCACGTCGACCCCGGTGATCCGGTCCACCTGTTCGGGCAGTTCGGTGCGCCGGATGACGGCGCCGGCCAGGCGCTTCTGATCGGCAATCAGGTCAGCGTAAGCGCGCTGCCGGTGCGCGGGCGGTGGCGCTTTCATTCAAAGACCAGGGCCCAGGCTTCCCTGATCAGCCTTTGGGATTCACCGTTGTCGGGTCGAGTTGCGCTGCGCTGCAGCCAGTGCCGGTGTCGCCACGCGCCCAGCATGCGCCACACCTCGATCAGTTCGTCGGCCAGGTGTTCGGGCAACCATCCGGCCTCGGCCAGCAGCGGAAGCTGCGCATCCGAGCGCCGCGCGTCGATCAACTCCCGCACCTGCGATCCCAGGCACAGCACACCGGCTTCGGCGATGTATTGCAGGTCGGTGAGCAGACCCTTGATTTCGTCTTCATCGCGCTCGCGGCGCTGGCGCGCGCGCATTTCGGCCATGTTTTGCAGTGTTTCGGCGCGGTCGCTCGGCTGCCGCAGCACCTGCGTTCGGGCCTCTTCGAAGGCGAGTTCCAGGGCCGATTCTCCGGCCACCCAGCGTGCCCGGATCAGGGCCTGATGCTCCCAGGTCCAGGCCTTGTCCACCTGGTAATTGCGGAAGCTGTCCAGGCGGCTGACCAGCAATCCGGCCCGCCCGTTCGGGCGCAGGCGAGTGTCGATCTCGAACAACTTGCCGCTGTGCAGCGGCATTTGCATCAGGCTGATCAGCCGCTGGGCGATGCGCAGCGGCGGTGGATCTTCGGCGTGCAGGAATACCAGGTCCAGATCCGACTCATAGTGCAGCTGGCGGGCACCCAGGTTGCCGTAGGCGATGACCGCGATGTCAGCATCTTTCGCGCCGCTCAGCAGCAGGGTCTGGTTCAGAATGGTTTCGGCAATCAGGCTCAGGCGCTCGGCTGCTTGCGTCGCGCTGATTCTTTCATCCAGTTCGGCCAGCGCGGTGCGCAGAAAACCGGCCTGGCGCCAGTGTCCGAGCGCGTTCAGGCTCTCTTCGGGTTCCTCGGGATCAATCGCGGGCAGGGCGGGCAGGTCCAGGTCGTGAATGGGGTCGAGCAAATCGTCCAGTAGCTGCGGCGAGCGCGTGATCCAGGTGCTGATCTTCTCGCTCAGGCCGAAGACGCGAATCAGACGCTCCAGCGTTTGCGGGCGTTCGTGCAGCAGGGACAGGTAGGCCGATCGACGGGTGATTTGCTCGATCAGTTGAAGCAGCTCCGGCAGCGATTCGCGAGCCTGTTCCTGCCCGGCCACGCGCGAAATCACGGAAGGCATCAGCCGCTCCAGCCGACGCTGGGCTTCGGCACTCAGGGCGCGCCGGGCCAGTCGCTTGTCCAGACGACGCAGCTCGTCGGCGGTCTGTTCGGGCTGTTCGAAACCGGCCTCGGCCAACTCGGATTCAAGATCGGGCCCCGGCGGCCACGCCCCGGTAGCCGCGTCGGAGTCGGTCGCGGGTTCGCGAAAGTGTTCGCGGAACTGTGCGGCGATGAGGTCCTGGTGCGCCTTGAGTTCGTCATGGAATTCGCTTGCGCTGTTGCAGCCCAGCAGGCGGGCCAGTTCGGCCCGCTCCTGGCTTGCTTCAGGCAAATGATGGCCCTGGCGACCGCTTTGCGCCTGCAGCCGGTTTTCGACCAGGCGCAGATACTGGTAGGCCGCGCGCAGGTCTTGCGCGGGTTCGGCGGCCATCAGTCCGAGCGCGGTGCAGGCTTCCAGGGCAGGCAGGAATCCGGTGACGCGCAACAGGCGTTCGCGACCCCCGCGCAGGATCTGATGGCTCTGGACCAGAAACTCGGCGGCGCGAATGCCGCCGCTGCCGCGCTTGATGTCGTGTCGATCGCTGCCACGGCTGCTGGCCTCGATGCGTGCATGCAGTTCGCGCAGGCTGTCGAAGATGCCGTAGTCGAGATAGCGCCGGAAGATGAAGGGACGCAGGGCGCTGAGCAAAAGGCGCCCGCCTTCCACATCTCCGGCCACCGGCGCAGCCTTTAGCCAGGCGTAACGCTCCCAGGTGCGGCCCTCGCTCAGGAAATACTGCTCCATGGCCCCGGTCGACCAGACCAGCGCGCCGGCATCGCCGAACGGGCGGAGCCGCGTGTCGACGATCCAGACCCGGCCCTGTGCCGTGACGGTATCGAGCAGGCGAATCAGCTCGCGCGCGACCTGCTGCAGATAGCGGGCCGCATCCAGCCGACGCGGGCCGCTGCTGGTGCCCTTGCCGCGGTAGGCGAAGACCAGGTCAATATCGGAATTGAAGTTC
>CAZUTZ010000111.1:0-8196 GCA_964623655.1 uncultured Wenzhouxiangella sp. | reverse complement strand
CGTCCACCAGGTCTATCTGGGCGGCAACTCCATGGGAGCGTACCTGGCCGCGGCCATGGCGGAGCAGGCGCCCGAGCGTATTCGGGGCCTTTGGTTACTGGCCCCCGGAGGACTGCATACCGCAGAGCTTTCGGCCGTACTCAAGGAAGTTGCAGAAGACCGCCATAATCCGCTGGTCGTGCGCCATCGCAGGGATTTCCGACGCCTGCTCGACTACTGCTTCGTGCGCCCGCCCTGGATTCCCGGCCCCCTGCTGCGCTTTCTGGGCCTGCGCGCCGCCGCCGACGCCGTTCGGGCGCAGCGTATCTTCGACGCCATGCGCTATGAGTCCCTGCCGCTGGAAGAAATGATCGAGGGCCTGGACGTGCCGGCGCTGATCGTCTGGGGTCAGGCCGATCAGGTGCTGCACGTCTCCGGAATCCGCATCGTCGAGCAGCTCATGCCCAGAACCCACAGCCTGGTATTGCCCAACGTGGGCCACCTGCCCATGATCGAGGCGCCACGGCTCAGCGCCGAGGCCTGGTTGAGCTTTGCCGAATCCATTGCGCGCGAGGACAATCTCGGCAATTCGAAAGGCTCCGAGGACCCCTGACCCCGCAGCCGGCAATCCTACCTGAGCTTGCCCAATTCAACATCAAAGCCCGTGCGCCAGGCCTCACCGGCGTGCTTGCGCAGCGAGCGTCCGAGGCGAGCGATCATCGGCCCGGCCTCGACGGGTCGACCAACCAGGCGGGCGCGATCGAAATCGAGCATATGCCACTGCCCGGACCGGTCGAGCAGCAGATTATGCGCATTCAGGTCCGGATGGCTCAACCCGACCCGGAAAAAGCGCTTGAGCATTGCCGCCAGCGCCTGCCAATCGGCAGCGCTCAGCTCATCGGCGACATCAGCCAGCGGCCGGGCGTGCGGGATCAGGCGGGTCAACAGACCGGCGCGGTAAAAAGCCCCGGCCGGCTCGAAGCTGGCCGCCAGAGGTGGCGGGACCGGCAAGCCCGACTCCCGCAGCCTGGACAGCAGGCGAAACTCGCGGAATCCCCGACTCCGCTCGGCGTGGCAACGGATATGGCGATCTCCCAGCAAGGGAGCCATCCAGCCGCCGCGATGATAACGGCGCAGGACCGCCGGGCCGACGGGTGTGGCCAGCGCCAGCGCCGCGCCGCGACCGCCAAGCTCCGACAGAACCGCCCCCTGCCCCTCCCACCAGTGCGGCTGCAGCCAGCGGCTATCGGGGATGGTCGCCAGCATTGTGTCGGCTAAGATAAGAGCGTCCTGGCTGCCGATCCTGCCCTCTTTCATGGAAGTGATCCCTCTGCGCCCGTCATGACCGCAACCCGACCCGGCAAGATCTGCCTGTTGCGCCTGTCGGCCCTTGGCGATGTCTGCAACACGGTGCCCGTGGTGCGTGCCATTCAGCGCACCTGGCCCGAGAGCGAAATCTGCTGGCTCATCGGCCGCTCGGAATACCGCCTGGTCAGCGGCCTGTCCGGAGTGGAATTCATTGTATTCGACAAGCGCGGCGGTTGGACGGCCTGGCGCCGCTTGCGAAGTCAGCTGGCCGGTCGTCGATTCGATGCCTTGCTGCATGCCCAGGTATCAGCGCGGGCCAACCTGCTGGCTCTGGCGGTGCGCGCGCGCCGCCGGATCGGATTTGACCGCATGCGGGCGCGCGAAGGTCACAGCCTGGTCGTCAACGAGCGTATTCCGGCCGTCGATCAACAACATCAGGCCCTGGCGCTGCTTTCCTTCGCCGAACAACTCGGCGCCGACTGCCGAGACATTGATCGCGCCCTGCCCGTTCCGACCGAGGCCCGCGCTTTTGCCGTTGAGCATCAGCCCGAGGCGGGCCGTGCCGTTCTGATCAGCCCGGCCTCCAGTCACGCCAGACGCAACTGGCATGCTCAGGGTTACGCCGAAGTCGCTGACTGGGTGATCGGGCAGACCGGCCGACCGGTGCTGCTGGTCGGCGGGCCGAGCCGCGAAGAGCAGGTGCTGGGCCGGGAAATTCAGCAAAACATGCGCTACAGGGCGGGCAACCTGATCGGCCAGGACACGCTGATGCAGGCGCTGGCGATGCTGGAGCGGGCGGCCTGCCTGATCACGCCGGACTCCGGTCCGGCGCATTTCGCCGCCGCCCAGGGCACGCCGGTGGTCGGGCTGTATGCCGCCACCTGGTCCAGGCGCTCCGGTCCTTTGGGGAGTCTGCAGCACTGCGTCGATTGCTACGAGCAGGCGGCGCTGAAATACACCGGCAAGCCGCCTGAAGCTTTGCGCTGGGGCCAGCGCCTGGAATTTCCAGGCGTCATGAACCTGATCCGACCGGAGCAGGTCATCCAGCGACTGCGGCCACTGTTGGCCCGTCAAGAAGCCGCTGGATGATTATGCGTGCAGGACATTTCAATCGGAAACGCCGCTGATCGCGCACTCCTTTAGCGCCACCTCAGCTTGCCTTCTTGCCTGGGCCGCGCCGTGAGCAGCAATAGCGGTCGCTGGCTGATTGCAGGAGGCCAGCGACCGCAAGCTGCATCAGAGCGTGCAATCAGGGTCGACTTCAGTCCCCTCTGGATCTTCTCGGAGAACGGTGACGTCAGCCTGTGCGGTGGCGCCGAACGGATCGCTGATGGTGTAGCGGAACACGTTGCGCCCGGTGCAAGAAGCACTGATGGTGAAGGTAATGGTGCCGTCGGCATTGATGACGGCATCTGCCGGGCTGGCAGTCAGCCGCTCAACGGCGATCACCTCGATGGGATCTCCATCCGGGTCAAAATCGTTGGCCAGAACGTCGACCGTGATCGGCGTGTCCGGCGGCCCGGTCGCTTCATCGCGGTTGGCAACCGGCGCCTGGTTGGCGAAAGCCACATCCACGGCCACTCTGGCCGTCGCCTCACCACCTCTGCCGTCACTGATGCGATAGGTGAAGGTGTCGTCGCCGAAAAACAACTGGTCAGGCTGGTAGCGCAACTGATCTCCCACCTGAGTCACAACACCGTTCTCGGGCTGCGTGAAGGCAACGATTTCCAGCGGATCACCATCCGGGTCCGAGTCGTTGGCCAAAACGTCGATATCGACCGCCTGGGTGCGAACCGTGCTGGCATTGACGTCATTCGCCTCGGGCGGACGGTTGGGCTGAACGACTTCAACGGTCACTGTTGCCGTGTCCTGCCCGCCGAATCCATCATCGATGGTGTAGACGAAAGAATCGGTGCCGACGAACCCGGCGGCCGGCGTGTAAAGAATCACATCGCCGCTGATTTCCGCGCTGCCGTTGCCCGGCATCGTGATGCTCTGGATGGTCAGCTCGTCATCATCCGGGTCGAAGTCATTGGCCAGAACGTCAAGCACATTGTTGGTCGAATCGGTTTCAACCGTAAATTGACTCGGGTTGGCGACTGGAGGCTCGTTTTCCAATATCGGCTCGCCCTCGGTCAAGGTGCTGGTGACTTCTTCATAACGATAGGTGTCCACTTCGCGCTTGTGGCGCACCGGGTTACGCAAAGCCCGCCGGATCCAGGGCGCCTCGGTCGGAACCTCGACCATGCGGACTTCGGTCACCGGACCGTCCGGCGTGACCTCGATGCGCTCCATCCGTGATTCTTCCGTCGCAAACGCAATCTCGACTCGGCGGTTGCGCGAGCGATTTTCTTCCGAGTCATTCGGGAAGCGGGGCTCGGTCAGGCCGCGGCCTTCCCACTCGATTTCGTCTTCGTCGATGCCGTTGGCGACCAGGAAATCCACCACCGACTGGGCACGACGCTCACTGAGGCCCTGGTTGTATTCAGCCGGGCCCAGATCGCAGGTATGGCCCACGACCTGCATGGAATCGATCAGGCCGCCATCGCGAATGGCCGCAATGATTTCGCGCAGCGTATCTTGCGCCTCCGGCCGAAGCTCGGCGCTGTCCAGATCGAACGTGGCGCGGTCTGACAGGGTCACCTCCGTGGCCACGACCCGCTCTTCCATGCGCGGCTCCGGCATCACCTCGACTTGCTGCTCGCGGAATTCTCTTTGCGGTCGGTAGTGGTGCCCTCCGAAGCTGTAGCTGTAGACAATCGAAGCGCGCCAGTCATTGCGCCAGTCTTTCAGATCGCCGCGCTTGCGCGCCCAGCCGCCGCGCAGGGAGATCCCGTGCGGCGTGTTTTCGAAAAAGCGGTCCAGGGAGGCCGAGGCGGTGAATTGGGTATTGCTGAAGTCGCCGCGCTCATAGTCCATGCCGCCCTGAAAACGGATCATACGGCCGTCGAAATACTGACCGGCGCGCAACCCCACGCCCCAGTCATAGGGCTTTTCAAAGGTTTCGGTCATGCGCTCCAGCGTGTCGATTCGAGTAAAACCGCGGCCGTCGATCTCGCCGGTCACCGTCAACTCTTCGACATCGACGGTCTGATTGATCAGGCGCTCGCTGGTCAGGGCACGCATGCCGTAGGCGCCGAAGAAGAAATCCTCATGCTCCCAGCCGAGCCCGAAAGTCAGCTTGCGGTCATCGTGCTGGTTCTGATCTGCGGCCAGAAACAGCTTGGCGATGTGACCGTCGACATAGACCGGACCGTCGGGGCCTTCCTCGGATTGACCGCGAATGAGCCAGTGATAATTCAGCTTGACGCCACCGGCGCCGTCTCTCCCAATCCAGCCCTCGCCGAGCCAGGACGAGGTCGAAGTTTCGTGCAGGGTCGCCAGGAACTCCCCGATCACGTCGAATTCCGTGTCCAGCCCGACGCCGATCCGGTAACGGTCACCGACGAAGTTGACCGTCGGCGACTGGCCGGCCGAGCGCACCATTTCGTCGTCGTTCATGATGCTGGGATTGGTGTCAGCCACAGCGACGGAGAAGCCGGCCGAGGCGATCACGGCGGCGAGAGCGATCTTGTTCAACATGCGAAATCCCTGTTAAAAACCCCTGATTTTCGCGTGTAGTATACCCCCCTGGTCCGCTCAGTGCCCGCCCCGGGGGCCCTGTTCCGCCGACGGATCGTCAAGACGAGCTGGACTGATACGACGGCACTTCAGGCATGGCGGTAATCGCTGTAGGATTTCTCCTCGACAATTCCCGAGCCAAGGGCCTGGTTGATCGCCTTTTTGATCGTGGCGCGCTCGTCGTTGGTGACGTAGACAGACCGGGCCAGTTCGATGAAACGGTCGCCGAAGCGGCCCGCGCGCTCTTCGTCGCGAATCGCATCCTCGATGACCCAGAGCTTTTCGTTGACGGATTTCAAGGCGTCCCGCAACGCCTCGACCGCACCGGTCTCCAGCCCTGACTCCTGCCAGATCTGAGCCAGCAGCTCGCGCTCGCGCCGCACATTGGCCAGCTTGGCCGAATCAGAAATGCGCTCGGATTTGATGTCGAGGATGGTGATCTTGTCCACGAGCTCGCCCGGCGAGACGGGAATCATCAGATGCATGCGTTTGAGGCCCACTTTTGTAAACGTGTGATCAGAATGCCACAGACATAAAAAAACCGCCCGGAGTCCGGGCGGTTGCAGTGGTCAAGCGATGAGCCTGGGCTCTTTATTGTTGTCGTTTCAGTTTTCGTTGAGCGCTTTCATGCTCAGGCGAATACGACCCTGCTTGTCCACTTCCAGGACCTTGACCTTGACCTTGTCGCCTTCGGAGAGCTCGTCGGTGACGTTCTCGACGCGCTTGTCCGAAATCTGCGAGATATGGACCAGGCCATCCTTGCCGGGCAGGATGGTGACAAAAGCACCGAAGTTCATGATCTTGGTCACGGTGCCTTCGTAGACCGCGCCCACTTCGACATCGGCGGTGATCTGCTCGATACGCTTGCGGGCCTCGTCGGCTGCGGCCTGGTTGACCGAAGCGATGGTGACCGTGCCGTCGTCCTGAATGTCAATCGTCGTGCCGGTTTCTTCGGTGATGGAGCGAATGGTCACCCCGCCCTTGCCGATGACATCGCGAATCTTGTCGGGATGAACCTTCATAGTGAACAGACGGGGTGCGTACTGGCTCATCTCGGTGCGGTGTGTACCGATGATTTCGTTCATCTGGTTCAGGATGTGGACGCGGCCGTCGCGCGCCTGGCTCAGCGCCACGCGCATGATTTCACTGGTGATGCCGTCGATCTTGATGTCCATCTGCAGCGCCGTGACGCCGTCCTCGGTGCCGGCGACCTTGAAGTCCATATCGCCGAGATGATCCTCGTCGCCGAGGATATCGGTCAGCACGGCAAACCGATCGCCGTCCTTGATGAGACCCATGGCAATCCCGGCCACCGGCGCCTTGACCGGCACACCGGCGTCCATCAGGGCCAGCGAGCCGCCGCACACCGTAGCCATCGAGCTCGAGCCGTTGGACTCGGTAATCTCGGAGACCACGCGAATGACGTAGGGGAATTCCTCAGCCGATGGCACAACCGCCGCCAGGGCGCGCTTGGCCAGACGACCGTGCCCGATCTCGCGCCGCTTGGGCGCCAGCATGTGGCTGGTTTCGCCGACGCAGAACGGCGGGAAGTTGTAGTGGAGCAGGAAGTGCTCCTTGTACTCGCCTTCAATCGCGTCGATGATCTGGGCGTCGCGCCCGGTGCCCAGCGTGGTCACGACCATGGCCTGGGTTTCGCCGCGGGTGAACAGCGCCGAGCCATGGGTCCGCGGGAAGACGCCGACATGCATGTCCAGCGGCCGCACCGTGGTCAAATCGCGACCGTCGATGCGCGGATTTCCCGACAGGATGCGATCCCGCACCATGTTTTTTTCGAGCTTGCCAAAGGCCTGCTTGACCTCGTCGGGATCCGGTGCATCTTCGGCACCCGCCGGGCACAGAGTGTCGACGACCTTGCTGCGCAGTTCGCCGATCGCCTCGCGACGGGCCATCTTGTCGGTGATGCCATAGGCCTCGACAAGACCACTTTCAGCCAGTTCGGAGACTCGTTCGGCCAGGCCGCCCGGCTTGGCCGGCGCCTGCCAGTCCCATTTCGGTTTGCCGGCCTCGGCAGCCAGTTCCTGGATTGCCTGGATGGCAACCTGCATCTGCTCATGCCCGAAGTTCACTGCCCCCAGCATCTGGTCTTCGCTGAGCAGATCGGCTTCGGACTCGACCATGAGCACGGCCTGCGCCGTGCCGGCGACCACCAGATCCAGGCGCGACTTCTCGAGCTGCGACTGGGTCGGGTTGAGAACGTATTCATCGTCGACAAAGCCGACGCGGGCCGCACCGATCGGGCCGTCAAAGGGCAGACCGGCCAGGGTGACGGCGGCCGAGGCGCCGATCAGCGACGGAATATCGGCGTCGACTTCCGGGTTGGAAGACATCACCGTCGCGATGACCTGGGTTTCGTTCATGAAACCATCGGCGAACAGCGGACGCAGCGGCCGGTCAATCAGCCGGGAGGTCAGCGTTTCCTTCTCGGTCGGACGGCCTTCGCGCTTGAAGAAACCGCCTGGAATGCGTCCGGCGGAATAGAATTTTTCCTGATAATTACAGGTCAGGGGGAAGAAATTCTGCCCCGGCTTGACCTCGGTCCGGGCTACGGCTGTGACCAACACCACGGTGTCGGCCATGGTGACCAGGACGGCGCCGTCGGCCTGGCGTGCCACGTGCCCGGTTTCCAGGGTGACGTCATGCTCGCCGAACTTGAATGTTTTTGTAAACTTTTTCACTCACCTATCTCCACTTTTCGCTATGCAAAACACCCCGGTTCAGCCCATGGGCCGCCGGGGTGTTCGATTCCTATCAGGATGCCTTGGTGCGTCTTAACGACGCAGGCCCAGTCGCTCGATCAGATCGCGGTAACGCTGGACGTCTTTTTTCTTGACGTAATCCAGCAGGGAGCGACGCTGGTTGACCAGCTTCAGCAGGCCTCTGCGAGAGTGGTGATCTTTCTTGTGCTCTGCGAAATGAGACTGCAAATCCTGAATACGCGCGGTCAGCAGTGCGACCTGTACTTCAGGGGATCCGGTGTCGCCCTCGGACAACTGGTGTTCCTTGACAACCGCCTGCTTTTGTTCTGCCGTTAAAGACATCAGTGTTTTTTCTCCAAAAAGTCGGTGGGCGACCAGGCTTTTTCAGAAAACCCCCTTGGATCCGCTGCGCCAGCACTCATGCCGGAACACCGTCAAGCCGGGCTTTGTGCAAAAGCCTTGGGCGCCGTATTGAAAACAGCCCGGTATTGTAACCCTGAAGCGTCGAGCGTGACAATCACCTTGCGGCATGGAACCTCTGAACCCTTCCGCATGGGGCGCGCGGCTGATC
>CAZUTZ010000110.1:0-8204 GCA_964623655.1 uncultured Wenzhouxiangella sp. | reverse complement strand
GTCGAACCCAGCCTCGACGCCTGCTTTGTCGAGTTCGGCTCGGAGCGGCACGGTTTCCTGTCGATGAAGGAAATCGCGCGCGAGTATTTTTCCGAAGACGCGCAGAAAGCGCTGGACGCCGGTGAACGCGTCGACATCAAGGACGCGGTACACGGCGGCCAGGAAGTCATCGTTCAGGTCGACAAGGAAGAGCGTGGGACCAAGGGCGCCGCGCTGACCACTTTCATCAGCCTGGCCGGGCGCTATCTGGTCCTGATGCCGAACAATCCGCGCGCCGGCGGCGTTTCGCGCCAGATCTCGCGCGACGAGCGCAAGGAACTGCTCGATACCCTGAAACAGGTCGAAGTGCCGAAGGGCATGGGCCTGATCGTTCGCACTGCCGGCGTGGGACGCGAGCAAGAGGACCTGCAGTGGGACCTCGACTACCTGCTCCAGCTCTGGTCGGCGATTCAGGAAGCCGCCAAGACCCGACCCGCGCCGTTTTTGATTTACCAGGAAAGCAACCTGATCATCCGCGCCCTGCGTGACTATCTGCGCGAAGACATCGGTGAAATCCTGGTCGACGACGATCGCGTATTCGAGGACGCCAGGGAATTCATGCAGCAGGTCATGCCGCATAACCTGCGCAAGCTCAAAAGCTATAACGACGCCACCCCGCTGTTTTCACGTTACCAGATCGAAAGTCAGATCGAATCGGCCTTCTCGCGCGAAGTCCGCCTGCCTTCCGGCGGCGCTCTGGTGATCGATCACACCGAGGCGCTGCTTTCGATCGACATCAATTCGGCGCGCGCGACCAAGGGCGCCGACATTGAGGAAACCGCGCTGCAGACCAATCTGGAAGCGGCCGAGGAAATCGCGCGCCAGCTCCGCATTCGCGACCTCGGCGGGCTGATCGTGATCGATTTCATCGACATGATGAGCAAGGACGCCCAGCGCCAGGTCGAGACCCGCTTGAGAGAGGCCATGCGCATCGACAAGGCGCGCGTTCAGATCGGCCGTATCTCGCGCTTTGGCCTTCTGGAGATGTCGCGCCAGCGCCTGCGTCCTTCGCTGGGCGAATCCAGCTACATCACCTGCCCGCGCTGTGACGGCTACGGCTCGATTCGCTCCATTGAGTCCCTGGCCTTGTCGATTCTTCGCCTGTCCGAAGAGGAGGCGATGAAAAGCCACACCTCGCGCGTGATCATCCAGGCACCGATCGACGTCGCCAATTTCCTGTTGAACGAAAAACGCGGCATGATGGCCGACATCGAGCGGCGCAACAAGCTGCCGGTCACCGTGGTCGCCAATCGCTGGCTGGAGACACCCAGATTCGAGGTCACCCGACTTCGCGCCAATGAAAGCGTCGACGAGCCCAGCTACCTGCTGCCGGCAGGCGATGAAACCGAGCCGGTGCCCGGGCAGAAGCCGGACACCGAGGCCTCGACTCCCGCCGAAGCCGCCGTCAGCGGCATCCGCCCGTCCTCTCCGGCACCGGAGCGCAAACCCAAGCCCGAACCGGAGAAAATCTCCTGGTGGAAGAAATTCCTTGCCGCGTTGGCCGGCCTGTTCGGCAAATCCGACTCGGAACCGGATCGGAAGGGCGCCAGGAAGCCGGCTCGTGAGACTTCGGCAAAGCGCCGGGGCAGCAAAACCTCACCGGGCAAGCCGTCCACGGCGAAAGGCAGCAAACCGGCGAGCGACTCAGACGGCAGTCGGGGCGATTCCGGCCGGCCATCGGGCGGCGGGAAGAAGCGCAAGCGCAAGGTGCGCAAGGCAGACCAAAGCGACGGCGATCAAAAATCGAAGTCCGGCACTGAGGCCGGCCAACAGGATCAGGACAAGCCCTCGGGCGACGGTCAACCACGAAAGAAACGCCGGCGGCGCGGCGGCAAGAAGAGAAGGTCCAAAGCCTCGGGCGGCCAGCAGTCGGGCCCGAACCAGAAGGCCGGGGACAGTGGTTCCGGTGGCAACGACGCCGGCGGCGGCAAGGCCCCGAATACCGAGCAGGCCAGGCGTCAAGACGGCTCAGGCCAGGACCAACAGGACCGGCAGAACAAACAGGAGAGCCAGCCGCAAGCCAAGGACAAGGCCGTTCAGGAATCAGGCCAGAAGGCAGAGCAGACTCCGAAGCAGTCCACCCAGCCGCAGCCCGCTGAACAAAAACCGAACCAGAAGCCCGAGCAAACTCAGAAGCAGGCTGCCGACCGGGATTCAAATGACAAGACCGAACCGGCACAGAAAAAGCCCGCCGATCAGGATTCGAAAAAGAAGTCAGAATCCGAGACTGGCCAAAGTGGCAAGAGCGAGGCCAAAAGGCAGAAATCCGACGCACCGCAGGAGCAAACGACGGGTAAAGAACAGGCGAAGCCGGCGCAGCCTGAGCGCCTGCAGCATCGCAAGGAGTCGTCCCTGCCGGCAACCAGAAACGACGGCCAGCCCGAGCCGGCCGGAAAAACCGGTCAAACCGAACCTGCGCAGCCCAAAAAGGGCGATCACGCGCAATCCGGGAAGACTCAGCAGCAGCCGGCCGACAAGGACAAGCCGCAGCAATCCGCCTCGGACGGACAATCTCGGTCCAGCCAGGACAAGGCGCCACAGGCCAGCTCCGCCAAGGACGACCCGGCACAGTCAGCAAAAAAAGAAAAACCGCAGTCGGTAGGCAAACAGACTGCTCAGGCAGGGTCGGCCGAATCAGAGAAAAAAGCCAGGGCCGTCCGTGGTGAAGACGGGATCTATCGCCTGACCGACGACGGCAACAATGCCAAGACTTGAGCGCAGCAGCATGGGAACCTCAAGGAGGTTCCCTGATTGCGATCAGGCCGGGATTCAGGGGTTGGACTTCACCAGGCCGTAACGCAACGCCAGGCGCAGAAGCTCCACTTCGCTGCTGACACCCACCTTGTCGTAGACGCGGTATTTGTAGGTTGCGACTGTTTTCGGGCTGACATTGATCACCTCGGCGATCGCGTTCATCTTCATGCCCTGAGTCAGCATCATCATGACTTCCAGTTCGCGCGCGGTCAGATCCTGAAACGGTGACTGGGGCGTTCCCGGAAGCAACGACAGGGCCAGTTGTTGAGCAATCTCCGAACCGATATAACGCTCGCCGCGGCTGACCGCCTTGACCGCAACGACCAGTTCCCTGGCATCGCAGGCCTTAGTCAGATAGCCGCTGGCGCCGATGTCGAGCAGGCGCGCCGGTAGCGGCGGTTCGGTAAAGGCCGTCAAGACGATGATCCGGATTGACGGCTGGGTCTTGAGAATGCGTTCGGTCGTTTCAAGCCCGGACAACCCCGGCAGACCGACGTCCATCAAGATCAGGTCGGGTTCGTGCTGGCGGGCAAGCCGAATGGCATCCTCGCCGTTGGACGCTTCGGCCACCAAATCCAGCCCCGGCACACCCTCGAGAATATTGCGAAGTCCGGTGCGGACCAGATCGTGATCCTCGACAATCATGAGTTTTGTCACACGGCTACCCTCAAGCCAACTGCACCACTCTTAACATAACCTAAATCAGGACCGATTTGGGCCTTATTTGAACTTGCGCATATGCGTCAATCCAAGCCTTCGCTGAGATACCGGCCCGGTGAGTTAAAGTAATGCCTCTTTTGTTCAGGAGAGTTTTTTATGCCCTTCAAGCGTCCCGCCCATGCCGCCTTTTGGCTGTCTGCGATTTTCCTCGCTACCTCCGCATTGGCCGATACTAAAACCCTGCGAACCGAATACCAGGCGATCAATCTTGAGCGAATCGCCGACGGACTGGCGCATCCCTGGTCCATTGCATTCCTGCCGGACGGGCGCTATCTGGTCACGGAACGTCCAGGTCACCTCAACATCATTGACGACGAAGGCAACAAGCATCGCGTTGAAGGCACGCCCGAAGTGCATGCCCTTCGTCAGGGAGGTCTGCTGGAAGTTGCCCTCCATCCGGAATTCGCCGACAACCAATGGGTTTATCTGACTTTCGCCAAAGCCGACGACAACGAGCAGACGGCAACCGCGCTGGCTCGCGGACGACTGCAGGACGATGCCCTGCACGAGGTTGAAATCATCTACGTGCAGGAACGTTTTTCCGCTCCGGGCCGTCATTACGGCTCCAAGCTCGCCTGGCTGCCCGACGGCACCTTGCTGATGAGCATCGGCGACCGCGGCCCCGAACCGCCGCGCTCGCAGGACCTGGGCGACAGCGCCGGCAAGTTGATTCGCCTGACCGAGGACGGCGGCATCCCCGATGACAACCCCTTTGTCGACCACGAAGACGCCCTGCCGGAGATCTTTACCTACGGCAACCGCAATATCCAGGGATTGATCGTGCATCCGGAGACTGGCGAAATCTGGAGCCATGAACACGGCCCGCGCGGCGGCGATGAGCTGAATCTGATGGAGGCCGGCGGCAACTATGGCTGGCCCGTGGTCAGCCTGGGCCGTAACTATCGTACCGAGGAGCCGTATTTTGAAGACACCGTGCGCCACCACCCCGACATGATCGATCCGGTCATCGATTGGACCCCCAGCATTGCCGCCTCCGGCCTCGCGGTCCTGACCGACGATCATTTTCCGGCCTGGGAAGGCAATTTTCTGGCCGGTGGCCTGCGCAGCGAACAGATTCGCCGCGTCGTCTTTGAAGACGGCATCCCCGTCCACGAGGAAGAACTGATTCGCGGCGAGATCGGGCGCATCCGCGACGTCCGAATCGGTCCCGACAGCAATATCTACGTGCTGACTGATCATCCCGACGGCGGCTTGTACCGCATTTCTCCTGCCCGCTGATCCATGGCGGCCAGCGCCAGCCCCCCGGTCGTGGTTTTGACCGGGGGCATCGCTTCAGGCAAAAGCGCAGTATCCGAACGACTGGCCGAGCTCGGAGTTCAGGTCATCGATACCGACGTACTGGCCCGTCAGGCCGTTGAGCCGGGCAGTCCGGGCCTGACCGCCGTGGTCCAGACCTTCGGCCCGGAAGTGCTGGCACAGGACGGCAGCCTGGATCGAAAACACCTGCGCCGAAGGGTTTTCGACGATCCGAAGGCGCGCGAGAGGCTGGAAAAGCTCCTGCATCCGCGCATTGAAAGCGCCGCAAGAGAGCAACTCCGGCGCCTGGACAATTCGCCCTACTGCCTGCTCGTGGTGCCTTTGCTGGTAGAAACCGGATTATTCAGGGACGCCGACTGCGTGGTCGTCGTCGATGTCCCGGAATCGGTTCAGCGGGCACGCCTGGTCCAGCGCGACGAAGTCGATGAAAAAACCGCCAACGGCATGCTGGCCAGCCAGGCCAGTCGCGAGAAGCGTCTGGCCCGGGCCGACGAGGTCATCGACAATCAGGGCTCGCTGGACGAACTCCGCACCCGGGTCGACGATTTGCACGAGCGCCTGCTTGCGCGCTTTGACACGGGCACCCGTGATCGCAGCGAAGGTCAGTCGTCCTGATCGCCTGAGCGGCTGTTGGCCTCGACGAGCTGCTTCTGGACGTCCACCGGAACGGCCTCGTAGTGCGAAAAAGCCATGGTATAGCGGCCCTGCCCGCCGGTCAGGCTTTTCAGCTCGGTTGGAAAATCGCTCAGCACCGACAGCGGCACGGCCGCCTTGATGGTCGTGCTCGTACCGCTGTGGCTGTCGGTGCCCTGAATACGAGCCCGCTTCGAGGCCAGGGCGCCAGTGACATCGCCCATGACGGAGTCGGGCACCATGACTTCAAGCTCCACCACCGGCTCGAGAATCTGCGGGCCGGCATTGCCGATGGCGTCGAGAAACGCCTTGCGGCCGGCCACGACAAAGGCGATTTCCTTTGAGTCGACGGGATGGAATTTCCCGTCATAGACGACGACCTCGACATCCTGCAGCGGGAAGCCGGCGATCGCGCCCTCCTCCAGCACCTGGCGCACGCCCTTCTCCACCGCCGGGATCAGACTGGTCGGAATCGCGCCGCCAACGACTTCGCTGGTGAAGCTGAAGCCCTCGCCGCGACCTTTGGGGGCAATGCGCAGGAAAACCTCGCCGAACTGCCCGGCTCCGCCGGTCTGTTTCTTGTGGCGATGATGACCCTCGGCGCGGCGCGTGATGGTCTCGCGGTAGGCAATGCTCGGGGGCCGGGTCTCGACTTCCACGCCGTAGCGCGACTTCAGCCGCTCCAGCATCACTCTCAGGTGCATCTCGCCCAGTCCGCGAGCAACGGTCTCGTTGAGCTCCTGATTCTGTTCGATGATGAAGCAGGGGTCTTCTTCGCTCAGCCGCTCGAGTGCCGCCGCGAGTTTTTGCTCCTGGCCGCGGGTCTTGGCCGAGACCGCCACGCCGAACATCGGCTGCGGAAAGTCGACCGGCTTCATGAAAAAGTGGTCCTCGTCGTGCGAATCGTGCAGGATGGCGTCGTAATAGATGTCGTCGATCTTGGCCACGGCACAGATATCGCCCGGCACGGCGACGTCGATTTCCTGATGCTCCTTGCCGTGCATGCGGTACAGATGGGCGACCTTGAACGGTTTGCGCCCGTCGCCGATGAACAGCTGCGTGTCCGGCCGAATCGTGCCCTGAAAGACCCGGAAAATGCCGAGCTTGCCGGCATACGGGTCATTGGCGATCTTGAACACGTGGGCAAGCACGTGGCCGTCCGGATCGGCCTCGGGCGTCACCCGCTCACGCTCCGGGCCTTTACGGAACGGCGGCGGGTTGCCTTCGGCCGGATTGGGCAGCAGATCGCGAGCCAGGCGCAGCAGGTGCTCGCAGCCGGCGCCGGTGTGCGCGGAGGTAAAGCAGATCGGCACCAGATTGCCCTGGCGCAGGGCCTTGCCGAACGCTTCATGCAACTCCTCGGCGCCGATTTCCTCGCCGTCCAGGTACTTGGCCATGAGGTCTTCGTCGACCTCGACCACCTGGTCCAGAATTTCGGTATGCGCGTCGGCCACCGACAGAATGTCGGTTTCGCCTTCGCTGCGGAAAAAACAGTCGCGCACCGTACTGAAACCCTCGGCCGGCAGGTTGATCGGCAGGCACTGGGGGCCGAATTCCTCGCGAATCTCGCGCACCAGTCCGGCCAGATCGACGCCCGGCATGTCCATGCGGTTGATCACGATCATGCGACAGAGCTTGCGCTGTTTGCAGCGCCGCATCATGCTGCGCGTCGACATCTGAATACCGTCGCTGGCGCCGATCACGACCACCGCCGTCTCGACCGCGCTCAACACCGACAGCGCCTGGCCGCGGAAATCCGGATCACCCGGCGTGTCCAGCAGGTTGATGACGGTGTCCTTGTAGGGGATCGTGACCAGGCCGGTCACCAGCGAATACTGATACTTTCTCTCCAGCGGATCGAAATCGGTGGTCATGGTGCCGCGCTCGAGATTGCCGAGCTCGCCCAGCATGCCGGTCTTGACCATCAGCGCATCGACCAGCGAAGTCTTGCCGGCACCGTCGTGTCCGAAAAAGGCCAGGTTTCTGATTTGTTCTGTGGTGTGCGCAGCCATCGATTACTCCGTGCGAAAAAAGGCATGAATCCGAACGACTTGTCGGTCGCGGATTCAGCAGGAATTCAGCCAGCGTCCGCTACTCTGGATTCAACGCTGGAAAGACCACCCTCAAGCTTACCGAATCCAGCGCCGGCCTTTGAAAGTTTGTGACCATTGATCAGATCTCAGCCAAGGAGCATGACCATGCTAGCCAGAACCTCAGCCATCGCCCTGCTCGCTCTCGCGTCCGGACTGGCCTATGCCGGCAGCACCAGCTACCAGACCGTTCCCGTTCTGGAAGTGGAACCGCGTTATTCGACGACCCGCACACCCGTGGAGCGGACCGTCTGCTGGGAGGAAACCAGCTATCGCCGCGAAGGCGGCTCGTCGGGGAGTTCGGCGACGTCGACCATTGCCGGTGCCATCATCGGCGGCGTGATCGGCAACCAGTTCGGCGGCGGCAGCGGCAACCGCGCCATGACCGCGGCCGGTGCGGCGCTCGGCGGCTCGGTCGGACGTGATGCTGCCCGGGCGAGCAGGGATCGCGATGCTCGGTACCGGCCCGTGAGGGAGGAGCGCTGCACCATTCAGCGCGATTATGAAGAGCGCAGGGTGACCACCGGCTACCGGGTGCTCTACGAGTTCGACGGCCGCATTCAGGAAACCATCATGCGCGAGCATCCGGGCGACACCATCCGGCTGCGGGTTTCGGCCACACCGGTTCCGTGATGCTTTGAAATAGATCTCATAGCTCCCGAGTCAACGCCCCGCCAGCGCGGGGCGTTT
>CAZUTZ010000109.1:0-8219 GCA_964623655.1 uncultured Wenzhouxiangella sp. | reverse complement strand
TGAGCCAGCGCGGTCACGCTGAAAGTGATCGTCAGCACCAGGGCGAGCACGCCGAGCACGATGTGGCTCCACACCCAGAAGGTCGGATTGGGCGGAACGCGGTTGTACAGATGCACCCACGGGCTGGTGGCGATCAGCCAGCCAAGCACCAGGATCAGCACGCCGTGCTGAATGTGAATCCAGCGCTGCAGGCGTCGACGCTTCACGCAGTCGCACGCTCCAGGCGCTTGGCAAAGTCCTCGGCAAACTGCTTCACGACATCCCAGTCGGTGAACTCCACCTGGGTGTCCAGATCGGTCGGCCCCTTGTTCATCCACATGATGAAGCGGATCACCCAGCGGTCGAAGGCGCGGTAGAGACGATAGTCCAGTCGGCCGCCGAACACCCCCACCTGCTCAGGCTTCCACGGGCTGGCCGCAAGAAAGGCCCTGGTGTAGGGATTGGTTTCGGGCGTGTTCTTGTGCGGCTTGCGGGCGACCAGGTTGATCGAGAAAAACGCGCTGACCTTTTCTTCCAGCAGGCGCTGGTGGCGCTCGATGAATTCCAGCACGGCCGGATTGTGCTTGCCGTTGCGGATCGCGGCGCCGATCAGCACGGCATCGAAGGCCGACGGGTCCGGCGTTTGCTCCGGCAGGGATGCCAACGTTACCTCGGCGCCGTGGGCTTCCAGCACCGGCTGCATGGCCTCACAAACCTTGTGGGTGTGGCCGTAAACGCCCGAGTAGACCACAAGAACTTTTTTTTCGCTCACCATCCGTCTCCAATTCGAATGCCCATTCTGGGCAAAACGCGGCGGTGCAGCAGCACGATCAGCCCGGTCAGGGCGAAGGCGGCAACGAACACGCCCAGCGCCGCACCGACATTACTCATCAACTCAGGCGCGGTGATCAGCACCAGCGCCAGGGCGATCATGATCACGCCACCAACCAGCTTGAGCATGCGGCCCTGGTCTTCCTGGAAGCGATCGATGCGCAGCTTGACCACGGCGATCCCGAAGATCACCAGCTCGATCATCAGATAAACCAACAGATACACAGCCAGCAGGGTCAGAAATTCAAATCCCCGGACTTCGTTGGCGCTGAGCAGGCTGCTCCAGATCACCGGGAAGCCGGCCGTGCACGGCAGCTCGATCAGGGCAATGCCGGAAGCCATCAGAATGGTCGCTCCGACCAGGGCCAGCGGCGAGCGCCCGTTGGTCATCAGCTCGCGAAACCCCTTGAAGATACCGGGCTTGTGCTTGTCGTCGATGGTGAAAGAAAACCCGCGCTTGAACCAGAAATAGTCCTTGACGTTGACCACGCCGAAGGTCAGCGCGAACAGGGCCACAATCCAATAGATCCAGGGCAGATAGGCAGCAAACGCCAGCACGCTGAACACCCCGGCAATGAAGGCGCCGTAGATCGCTGCGGTCGTGAACAGGAAGGTCAGGCCCACCAGCAAGACCCGGCCGCGCGAGCCGGAATGCAGCACCAGGGCCAGGAGAATGGTCAACACCCAGATCGAGCAGGGGTTGAAGCCATCGACAAAGGAAATCATCAGGGTCGAAAAGATCAGCGGCTGGACGCTCAGATCAATCGAGCCGATGAGCGGCAGATTGATTACGGCGGCGTCGCGCTCGCTGCGCGGTCGATCGGGATCGATGCCGGCCAGCTCGCGCGAGTCGGGGCAGTGTCCGTCCAGGCACAGGTCGATCTGGGCCCGGATTTCGTTGCGAATGGAGCGGGAGTCGCCGACCCAGACCTCGCCGCCCAGAAAGATCATCGGCACCGAACCCGGCCGCACGTCGTGGGCCGAAGCCATGCTGCGCAGCAGATCATGATGAACGTCGGTCAGCATGATCTCCATCTGCTCAACGGCCAGATCCGCATGCTCTTCGGCCAGACGATCGAGGAACGGCTTTTGCGCCTCGCAGACCGGGCAGGTCTCGCTCATGAAGACATACATGGTCAAAGCCGGCTCATCGGCCTGGGCTGCGGAAGACAGCAGCAGCCAGAACAGGCTCAGCAGTGACAACAGTCGGCTGGTGCGACGCGGGCGGCGGATCGGCATGGCAATAGCGATTTGGATAAGAGCGCTCAGACGGTATTCTGTGGCACAGCGCCGCGTATCTGGTTGATCCGGATCAAACCGACCGGGTCGAGTGCCGCGTCAGTAGCGCGCCCATAGAACAAGGAGAATTCGACATGACCGAACGATTCACGGTATCGCTGGACAAGGAACTGGCCGAAGCCTTTGAAGAATACCGCCAGCGCCTGGGCTACCCCAACCGCTCGGAGGCCGTGCGCGACCTGTTGCGCGGATTCCTGGCGCGTGAACGCGCCGCTGATGACCCCGAAGGTGCCTGCGTGGGCGTTTTGACCTACGTCTACGACCATCACAAGGGCGGCCTGGGCCACCAGCTCACCGAAGCCCAGCACGCCCACCACGATCTGACCGTGGCCACCTTGCACGTCCACCTCGACCACGACCACTGCCTGGAAACCAACATCCTGCGCGGCTCCCTGAAACGCGTGCGCGAATTTTCCCAGCAGTTCATCGCCCGCAGAGGCGTACGCCACGGCGATCTGCACCTCGTGCCGGTCCGAGTCGAGGGCGAGCACCACAGCCACGGCGATCACAGCCACCATCACGAGCACATTACGCCGCACGACTGAGCCGGAAACTTGACCGGGATCAAGATTGGTGTGAATATTTCAATTAAAATTCATACCGTCTCGTGTCCTGGAGGTTCGGCCTCATGCTTCAAACCCTCTGTTGCACTGTCGCAGGGCTGTGTAAACCCGGTCTTGCCCTGGCTGTCGGGTTGGGCAGCGCGACCGCAGCTGTCGCCGACTCATCCGAAGCCGAACAGCCGATGGACACCATCCTGGTCACCATCGGTCGAGTCCTGCAGCCCGAACAGCAGGTCATCGCGCCGGTCAGCGTGATCGGCCGCGACGAGATCGAACTGCGTCAGGCCGGCGACCTCGGCGATCTGCTGACCGGCATTCCCGGCGTCACCGCAACCCAGGGTCCGCGACCGGAGGCCTTCGTCCCCAATATCCGCGGGCTGGGCGAAGGGCGCGTGGTCATGCGCCTGAACGGCGCGCGCCAGAACATGGCCATCCGCCATCGCGCGCAGAGCCTGATCGACCCGGCCCTGATCGATCGGATTGAAATCCTGCGCGGCCCGGCCTCCAGCCTGTACGGCAGCGGCGCCACCGGCGGGGTGATCCTGTTCGAAACGCTGGACGCCGAAGGCTTTCTGGCCCCAGGGCAGGACTTTGGCGGGCAAGTCAGCCTCGGCTACCGCAGCGTCAACGACGCGGTCAACGGGTCGGCCACCCTGGCCGGCCAGGCCGGCGATGTCGGCGTGATCACCAGCGTCTCGCAGCGCAACTCGGACGACTTCGAGGACGGTGACGGCAATACCCTGGCATTCACCGAGAGCGAAATCACCAGCGGCCTGGTGCAGGCCAGTTGGCGGCCGGACGAGGCGCAGCGTCTGAGCCTGAGCTACCTGGGCCTTGTCGACGATAGCCCCAGCCTGGGCACGGCCGACCGGCCGACCGGCACCGTCATCGACCGCAGCACGCGCCAGCAGTCGGCCAGCCTGCGCTACCAGCTCTATCCGGGCAACGATTGGCTGGCGCTGGACGCGGTCATGTACTGGAGTGCTCTGATCTTCGACGAGCGTCCGGTTGAGCCTGGCCAGACGCGCACCGAAAACAGCGTCAGCACCGTGGGCCTCGATGTAGCCAACTCCAGCCGCCTGCAAACCGGGAATATTGCGCACACGCTGACCTATGGCGTGGAGCTCTACCGCGACATCCAGCGCGGCCTGCAGGACGGCATGCCGGCACCGCAATTTCGCGGATCGCGACGCGAAACCATCGGCCTGTTCGCCCAAAACCGGGCCGAGCTGACCGAACGCCTGGATCTGGTGCTGGGTCTGCGCTACGACAACATCGACTCCGACCCCGATGAGCCGGAACTGACGGCCGACTCGGTCTCTCAGACCTCGTATCAGGCCGGCATCCTGTTTGATCTCAACCAGGACTGGACCTTGAGCGCTTCGCTCAATGAAGCCTTCCGCGCGCCGGCGCTGCGCGAACTGTTCATCGGCGGGCAGCATTTCCCCGGCAATCTCTATGTGCCCAACCCCGATCTGAAACCCGAATCGGCGCGCAACTACGAGCTGGGCCTGCGCTTCGAGCGCGCCGGCGTGCTCGCGGCAAACGACCGCCTGCGCGCGCGCCTGAGCCTGTTTCGCAACGACATCGACGACTTCATCGAGCAACGCGTGCGCGGCGCCGAGGCGGACCCGCCGTTCACCAACACCACCCGTTTCGAAAACGTCGGTAAAGCGCGCATCGACGGCGTGGAGGCCGAAATCCGCTGGCTCGCCGGCGACTACCACCTCAACCTGTTCGGCTCGCGCGTGAGGGGCGATGACCGCACGCTTGGCATCCCGCTGGAAAGCATCCCGGGCGATGAGCTGGGCTTGCGGCTGGAAAGACAGTGGATGAATACGCTCCTCGGCGGCCAGATCGTCCACAGCTTCGAGCAGGACCGCGTCCTGGGCGGCCCGAATCGCGCCGCGCCCACGCCCTCGCACACCCTGATCGACCTGTTCGCCAGCTGGCAGGCCAGCGACCGCCTGCGCATCAACGCGCGCATCGACAACCTGACCAACGAGACTTATCGCCGCCACCTGACCCTGATCAACCAGCCCGGCCGCAGCGTTCGGCTCCAGGCCAGCTATGTTTTTTAACGGCTGATCGGCAAGCACGTTTTTTAACCGCAGATAAACGCAGATGAATGATTTCAAGACCAAACACGCCAAGGCCTCTGCGCCTTTCATCCGCGTTCATCCGCGTTCATCTGCGCTTTGAACTCTTTTCAAGGGAGCAAACAGCCAATGCGATCCATTCTGAAAACCATCGCCCTCGTCGTGGGTACCAGCCTGGCGGGCACTGCCCTGGCCCACCATCCCTGGGTGCTGACCGAACCCGGCCGGACCGAGGCCGGTTCAAACGTGCAGGTCCTGCCCTTTTTCGGCCACGAGTTTCCCTTCGACGATCCCATGCGCCCGGATCGCATCGCTGAGTTGGTGCTGCTGCGCGGCGACGGCGAGCGGATCGACATCGACCGCGAGGTCATGCGTACACCGAACTTGTCGGCAGGCGTGCACGTGGTCGCCATGCGCCAGACGCGCAGCTACTGGAGCCAGACCACCGAGGGTGGAAGGCCGCAGCCGCGCTCGGAACTGGAAAACGTGGTCAGCTGCGGCTATTCCGACAACGGCGCCAAGGCACTGGTGATTGTGGGCGACGGCGGGCCCTCGGCCGCCGGTCAGGCACTGGGGCATCGGCTGGAAATCCTGACCGATGCCGATGTGGCCCGGCTGGCCGAGGGTGAGCTGGTCGAATTCCGCGTGCTTCTGGAGGGTAATCCCCACGCCGGTCCGGTAATGGCTTTTCACGCCGATTCCGGCGAGGACCCCTGGCTGGTCACCGAAAGCGACGAAAACGGCCAGGTCGAACTGATCCTGGAAGGCCAGAGTCCGTGGATGCTGCTGGCAACCGGCGAGGTGGAGTATCCTGACCCTGAAGTGTGTGATGTTGAGCGCTTTTATTCATCACTGACCTTCGGCCATACCCATCTCGACTGAGTCACTGAAGATGCATCGACACGCTGTCTGCTGGATCGGCCTGAGCCTGGCCCTGCTGCTCTTGGGCAACCCGGCCGAGGCGCACCGCATGGACCATGCGGTCTCCAGCGCCGAGGCCCAGGTGCTGACGGTGTCCTTTCCCTACGGCCAGCAGCCCATCTTCGAGCCTTACCAGGTCTTCGCCCCCGACACCGATGTCGCCTTCCAGACCGGGCGCACCGACATGCAGGGCCGGGTCAGCTTCCTGCCCGACCGGCCGGGCCGCTGGCGCGTGGCGGTCACCACCGAAGACGGCCACGGCCTGGAAGTCCGCATTCGAGTCGACGAAGATCTGGCGATCACCGAAGTCGAAGGCCCCGGCGCGGGCGGGCTGGCGATGACGCTCGCCGGCGTCGGCTATTTGCTTGGGCTGGGTGGTCTCTTCGTGCTGTGGCGGCAGCGCCAGCGCAAAGATGCACATTCCTGACGGCCTGATCGCGCCACAGGTCTATTTGACCGCCTACGCCGCAGCCGTGCCGGCCTGGGCCTGGGCGGTGCGCAAGGTCGCGCGCGATTTCGACGAGTCCCTGATTCCGCGCCTGGCCGTGCTGACCGCGCTGGCCTTCGTGCTGACCTCGATCATGATCCCGCTACCCGGCGGCACCTCGGCCCATGTGATCGGGGTCGGGCTGCTGGCCCTGGCCTTCGGCATCTGGCCGGCCTTTCTGGCCTACAGCCTGGTGCTGGTGCTGCAGTCGCTGCTGCTGGGCGCCGGCGGGATAACGGTACTGGCCATCAATGCCCTGGCCATGGGCCTGGCGGGTGCTGCGGTGACCGTCGGCGTGCATCGTTTGCTGGTCGGCTGGCGCAGACCGGTGGCTGTGATGGTCGCGACAATCGTCGGAGTCTGGTGCGGCGTGGTGGCCGCCGCCGTGCTGGTTGCCCTGGTGCTGGGCGTTCAGCCGCTGATGGGCAGCGACGCCAGCGGCCAGCCCCTGTTTTTCCCGTTCGGCCCGGCTGTCACCCTGCCGGTCATCGTCATTCCGCACCTGATTGTGGGTGCCGGTGAAGCGGTACTGACCTGGATGGTCTTGAGCGTCGCCGAACGTCGCAAGGCGCCGGCATGAAAGACCGCCTGCTGCTGTCGGTCTGGCTGGTGGCCGTGGTCGGCATCACCTTTATCCACGATCCGGTCTGGCTGGGCGCCCTGCTGCTGCTCGCCCTCGCCCTGGCCGGCAAGGCCACACCGGGTCTGCTCAAACGCGCGCTGATCGCCATCGCCCTGGTCAATCTTGCCGTCAGCGCCGGCTTCGTGATCAGCGCCAGCCTGGCCGGCGATCCCTGGGGGCTGTTCGTGCTGCGCCTGAACCTGCGCGTGCTGCTTTTGACCTTTCTGACCCTGTGGCTGGCCCGCCACCTGGACCTGGTGCGCGCGGTGGACTTTTCACCGTCGCTGAAATTCGTGGTTGTTCTGACCCTGGGTCAGATCAGGACTTTCCAGCGCCTGCTCGGCGATTACCGCATGGCCTTCCGCAGCCGCAGCGTCGGCCGAGTGGACCTGAAGACCCGCACCCGCAGCGCCGGGCGGCAGGCCGGCGCGCTACTGGAAAAAGCCGAGCTGCAGGCCACCGAAGTCAACCTGGGCATGCGCTCTCGAGGATTTTTCGATGATCGAGCTTGAACGGGTCGGTTTCCGTTACCCGGAGGGCGCGCCCGTCCTGAACGACATCAGCTTCCGGCTCGACGCCGAAGAGCGCGTGGTGCTGCTAGGCGCCAACGGCTGCGGCAAGTCCTCGCTGCTGAAACTGATCGACGGCTTGCTGGAACCGACGGCCGGAGAAGTCCGCTACCGCGGTGAAGCCCTGACGCCGAAGCGCCTGCGCCAGCGCGAATTTGCCCGACGCTTCCGGCGCGACGTCGGCATGGTGTTCCAGTCGCCCGAGGCCATGCTGTTCAACGCCACCGTGGCCGAAGAAATCGCCTACGGGCCGGCACGGCTGGGCATGCCCGACCCGGCCAGCGTGGCCAAACGCTGGGCCGAACGCCTGCAGCTGGAAAAATACCTGGACACCCCGCCCTACCGCCTGTCCGGCGGCGAAAAGCAGCGCCTCGCCCTGGCCTGCGTGCTGGCCTGCCGGCCCAGCGTACTGCTGCTCGACGAACCCACGGCGAACCTGGACCCGCGCGCGACCGGCTGGCTGGTCGACTTTCTGCTGGATCAAAAGGGCCTGACCACGCTGGTCACTACCCAGAACCTGTCGCTGGCTGCCGAGCTCGGCAAGCGCGCGCTGATCCTGGGGGAAGACGGCCGCCTGCTCTACGACGGGCCCTTGTCCGACGCGCTGAAAGACACCGACCTGCTCTGGCGCGCCAACCTCGCCCACGCCCACCGGCATCGCCATGACGACGGCACCGAGCATCGGCATGTGCACGTGCACGGGGATTGGGGATGAGCCGAATCAGCTTATCTTCGCCCGTCGCATAAGCAATTTCTTACATGCAAGAAATTGGCCTAAAAATTCATCCGCTTCCAGTATTTTCCAATCCCTAAATGAGTCTGAAGGAGCTGTTCAGCGTCAGCCGGTTT
>CAZUTZ010000108.1:5148-8301 GCA_964623655.1 uncultured Wenzhouxiangella sp. | reverse complement strand
TGATTCGGGTTCGCCGACCCGCTCAAGCGCCCGGATGGCTCCGGGCGCTGTACGGCTCAGTCGAGGCCTCGCCGCGCTCCATCCGGCGGTTGACCCGCAAAAGCCAGGGCAACAGCAGCAGCACACACAGAATCTCGAACGTACCAAAGATGATGAAGACTGCCGGGTAGGGATCCAGACCCTGCCCGCGCAGCAGCGTCAGGAATCCGACGCTCAAAAGCGGCCCAAGCATGAAGCCCAGCGACCCGGTGAGGTGAAATCCGCCCATGCCCGTGGCCTGGGCCGGCCCGGCCAGACGCACCGTCAGCACCAGCGACGGCGCCAGCATCAGCGCGGCGGTCACACCACCGGCGGCCATGACCAGGGTCACCTGCTCGGCCGGCGTAAACCCCAGAACGATCAGGTAGAAGCCGTAGCAAACGCTGCCGACGGCCATGAGCTTGACCGGACTGACTCGCTCGCACAACAGCCCGGCCGGATAGGTCAGCAGCCCATAGGGCAGCAGGAAAGCGGCCATCGCCAGCCCGATCCGGGCCGGATCCAAGTCCATGACGGTGGAGAAATACAGCGAGACCGTGGAGATGATGAAGCCGGCGGTCATGCGATCGATGAAGGTGAACACGTACGGAATCAGCAGGGCCCGCCGCTCCAGGGCCAGCTTGACTACCGCGCCGATACGCTCGGCCGAGCGCTCGAGGCGGGCATCGCGCAGCATGAAGATCGCCGCCACGGCCAGCAGCAGAATCAGAACGCCTCCATACAGGAATACGTTGGTAGCGGCTTCCGAACCGATGCGCCCGCCGATGACCGTGCCCGAGGCCACGCCCAGACTCATGGTCGCCCCGGCCAGGCCCATGGCCCGGCCCTTGTGTTCCGGGCGCGCGTTGTCGCCGATCATGGTCATGACCAGCACCAGTACCGCCATTTGCACCACGCCTTCGGTAAAGCGCAGACCCAGCTGTACCGGAAAGGGAAAAGGCAGATACATCAAAAACAGCACCAGGCTGAAGATGAACAATGCCGGTACCACGAGGATCTTGCGCCGGCCCAGGCGGTCGGAGAGCAGGCCGGCCAGCACGGCGATCAGCAGCGAGCCGGCCATGTTGGCCGACATGAACAGGTGTCGATCGAGCTCCGAGCGGCCCGGAAAGCGTCCCTCGGTCAAATCGTAGAGCAGCGGCACCACGGCAGTGACCGGCAGCATGATCAGGAATATGCCCAGGGCAAGGGGCCAGGTGCGCTTCATGGTGGGGGCAACAAGCTAGAGTCGGATTCCGGGAACCTAATGGTAACTGCGACCGGGTACATGGAACGGCAGCGCCTGGCTGGTCCAACGCGCCCTGATGGCGCGTCAACAACGAGCTATATGAAAACCGTTATCATCCGTGTTCCTTCAATCGCCGTGTTCAGGCAGGCATTTTGAGTAGTACACCGACTCAGATGATCGGCAAGGCCGACACGCGCATCCGTCTGCAGCCGGATGTCTGGAGCCTGCTGACGCTGCTGATCGCCGGGCTGGTGGCCCTGCCGGTGATCACCGTGCTGGCTCACGTGTTCGTGCCGACCGGCGAGATCTGGTCGCATCTGTACCAGACCGTGCTGCGCGGCTACGTGCTCAACACCCTGGGCCTGATGTTCGGCGTGGGATTCGGCACCCTGCTCATCGGTGTCGGCACGGCCTGGCTGGTGGTCATGTGCCGCTTTCCCGGTCGCCGGATTTTCGAATGGGCGCTGCTGCTGCCGCTGGCTGTGCCGACCTACGTCATCGCGTATGCCTACACGGATTTCCTGCAGTATGTCGGACCGTTGCAGACCTGGCTGCGGGAAGTCTTCGAGTGGACTCGCCACGACTACTGGTTTCCCAACGTCCGCTCGCTGGGCGGCGCCATCGTGCTGATGTCGCTGGTGCTCTACCCCTATGTCTATCTGCTGACTCGCGCGGCTTTCATGGAGCAGTCGGTGTGCGCGCTGGAGGTCGGGCGGACCCTGGGCCGCGGACCCTGGCGGCTGTTTTCCAGCGTGGCGGTGCCGCTGGCCCGGCCGGCCATCGTCGGCGGCGTGGCCCTGGCGCTGATGGAAGCGCTCAACGATTTCGGCGCGGTGCAGTTTTTCGGGGTGGATACCTTTACCACCGGCATTTTCCGCACCTGGTTCGGGCTCGGTGAGCCGGCAGCGGCCGCCCAACTGGCGGCCTGTCTGCTGGTGTTCGTGCTGATTTTGCTGGTGCTGGAACGGTTTTCCCGGCGCAGTGCGCGCTTCCATCACACCACCGGGCGCTATCGCGAGCTGCCGCAATATCATCTGAGCCCGCTGACGGCGACCCTGGCTTTCCTGGCCTGCATGACGCCCATCCTGCTCGGCTTTCTGGTGCCGGGCGGGCTGCTGCTGGAAATGCACTTCCGCGTCGGCGATCCGCTGATGGGCTCGCGCTTCTGGGAATTTGCCTGGAACAGTCTGCGCCTGGCCGTCGTCGCCTCAGTTGCTGCGGTCGGCCTGGCGGTGGTGGTCGGCTACGGGGTGCGTTTGAAGCCGCGCCCGCTGACCCGGGCCGCGGCTCGCATCGCGTCGGTCGGCTACGCCATTCCCGGCTCGGTGATCGCGGTCGGCATTCTGATCCCGCTGGGCTGGCTGGACCAGCAGGTCAATCTGTTCGCGCGGGATCGCTTCGGCTTCACGCCGGGCCTGCTGCTGACCGGCACCATGGTAGTGCTGGTCTATGCCTACGTGGTGCGCTTCCTCGCCGTTTCGTTCAACACGGTTGAAGCCAGCCTGGGCAAGGTCACGCCCAACATGGACGCGGCCTCGCGCACGCTGGGCAAGACTCCCGGCCGGACGCTGACACTGATCCACCTGCCGGTGATGCGCTCCAGCCTGCTGGCCGCCGGCATTCTAGTGTTTGTCGATGTGATGAAAGAACTGCCCGCCACCATCATTCTGCGGCCTTTCGACTTCGACACCCTGGCCGTGCGCGCTTTCGATCTGGCTTCCGATGAGCGCCTGGCGCAGGCCGCGACTTCTTCGCTGGGCATTGTGGCGGTCGGCATCGTACCGGTGATCCTGCTCAGTATCGCCATGCGCAAGTCCCGCCCGGGCGGCGGCATGGCGGGCAAGAAAAAGCGCTGCTAGTGTACCAATCGCCCGGCGATCAAATGC
>CAZUTZ010000108.1:0-5048 GCA_964623655.1 uncultured Wenzhouxiangella sp. | reverse complement strand
GCCAGTTTTAAGAATCGTCGCGCGGAAAGACGAACGTCTGCGATGGGTCCAGATGCAGCTCGACGGTCTGATGTTCCTGCGGCAGGAAAACGCCCGGCATGGCCGAGTGCACGTGGTATTCGCGGTTTTCGGCATCATGCATGCAGATATGCACCATGCTGTTCCGCCCCAGCAGCTTGGACATGATGACGTGCGAGGTGCGGTGGCGCTCGTCCTCCGGCCCGACGATGACCACCCGCAGACCCTGCGGCCGAATCATCACCACGACCGGGGTTCCGTCGTCCATGCCGGGTGCGTCGACCTTGCCCAGCGGCGTGGAGACCTGGCCGTTTTCGACCACGCCCTCCAGCCGATTGAGCTCGCCGAAGAATGTGGCGACAAACGGATCCCTGGGCCGGCAATACAAGTCGACGGGATGATCCATCTGCAAAATCCGGCCGTCGCGCATCAGCGCGATGCGATCGGCCATGAACAAGGCTTCTTCCGGGTCGTGAGTGACCAGCAAGGTGCCGGCGCCGGCTTTTTTGAGCAGGTGCAGGGTATCGTCGCGGATGCGGTCGCGCAGGCGGGCATCCAGGGCCGAAAACGGCTCGTCGAGCAGCATCAGCTTCGGGCCGGGCGCCAGCGCTCGGGCCAGGGCAACGCGCTGCTGCTGTCCGCCCGAGAGCATGTGGGGATAACGCTCGGCCTGGTCGGCCATGCCCAGCTTGTCGAGAAAATGCATGGCCCGCTCGCGCCGATCCCTGGCCGACAGACGGGTAAGCCCGAAAGTGACGTTGTCCAGTACGCTCAAGTGCGGAAACAGCGCCGACTCCTGAAACATCAGACCGACGTTGCGTTTCTCGGGCGGTATGACCTTGCCCGAAGGCAGGCGCATGTTCTCGCCGTTGATCATCACCTGCCCCTGCTGAAGCTCTTCCAGGGAGGCGGCAATGCGCAGCAGCGTGGATTTGCCGCAACCTGAAGGCCCGAGCAGGCAAACCACCTCGCCGGGCTGGACGTCCAGCGTGACCTGATCCACCGCGCGCACCCTGCCGAAATCGTGCGTGATGTTTTCCATGTACAGCACCGCAGAATCGGCGGGTGACACTGCGGGCGGAGACTGAGTCTGAGCGATGGATTGATTCATGAGAATCCAATGTTGTCTGATCAGGAACCAGCAGACTTGACTTTCGTCAAAATTCTGCGCTGCAGAAGCTTTACCATACTAGGGAAACAAGAATCATTTGTAAATAGGATCCTGTCGTCGCATATCAATGCGAATGATTACGGTTTGTTGTTCACCGCTCGGGAATTGTCCCGGCTCATGGAGTCTTCAGCAAGATGTTCAGTATCGGAAACCCTGTTGTGTCCAGACTGGTCGTCGGCCTCGCGCTGATCCTGTTCTGCGTTCCGGCCTGGTCTGATCAGGTCAATATTTACTCTGCTCGACACTACGACGTCGACCAGCTCATCTACGATGCCTTTACCGATGAAACCGGTATCCAGGTTCGCGTACTGGAGGGCAATTCCGACCAGTTGCTGGAACGGATGCGGCGCGAGGGCGTGGCCAGCCCGGCCGATGTCTTCGTGACGGTCGATGCCGGCCGGCTGTGGCGCGCCGAGCAAATGGGCCTTCTGCAGCCGGTGGAGTCGGAAGTCCTGAGCGAGCGCGTGCCGGAGTTCCTGCGCCATTCCGACGGCCTGTGGTTTGGTTTCAGCCAGCGCATGCGCCTGATCTTCTACAACCCCGAGGTACTGGACGGCGACCTGGTGAGCACCTACGAGGATCTGACCCGCCCCGAACTTGAAGATCGCGTGTGCATCCGCTCATCCAACAACATCTACAACTTGTCCCTGCTGGCTTCGATGATCGAAAGCAAGGGCGAGGAAGCAGCGGAGGCCTGGGCGCGCGGCCTGGTGGCCAATCTCGCTCGCCCGCCGGAGGGCGGCGATACCGATCAGATCCGCGGCGTTGCCGCCGGCGAGTGCGATGTGGCGGTGGCCAATCATTATTACTATCTGCGCCTGGCCAACTCCGACAGCGAGTCGGATCGAGCGGTCGCTGAGGCCGTCGGCATTGTCTTCCCCAACCAGGATGACCGGGGTACGCACGTCAACATCGGCGGCGCCGGCGTGGTCGCCAATGCCCCCAATCGGGATAACGCGGTGCGTTTTCTGGAGTTTCTGGCCTCCGATCATGCCCAGGAAATCTTCGCTGGCGCCAATTACGAATACCCGGTCGTCCAGGGCGTGAATCCGCACGAATCCCTGAGAGCCTGGGGTGACCTCAACTTCGATCAGATCAGCGTCGAGGCGCTGGGCCGCAACAACCCGCGGGCCGTCCGGTTGACCGATCGGGTGGGTTGGCGATAGTGAGGCATCAGGATTGGCCATACTTGCAATCTGATCGATAACGATTTGCAACTGCGAATGGTTGCTGTTACTTTATAACCACGCTGCAAAGCGTGCCAGGCGCCCCGGCCGCGCGAGCCTTTATCTCCTCCTCCATCCTCTGTGCCGGGGCGCCTTTTTTTTGCCGGAATGGCAATAGCCGAGGCCGCTGGCCTGTGATATTTCTAAAGGCCTTCCTGTCCAGGCCGGTCCCATGAAAAGCCCGCGTCGACCGAAATGATCCGGAGGACTGATCTCGTGTTGAGCGGTCCGCGGTGAATCGCGCTGATTCGACCATCGGCGTGCGTAGTGCCTGGGCCTGGGCGACAACCCCGCCGTGGCGCTACGCGCCGATCGGCATGCCGCTTGTCGTGATCGCGGTTTATCTGACCGCTGCGGTGCTGCCGCGCCCGCTGGGCGGCGTTCTGATCCTGCTGTCCATGATCGGCCTGTGGGCGGTGTTGTTCTTTCTGGCCAGTCGCCTGCTGCTGCTGCGCGCCGCCGGCGTGCGTCTGACCCGTCAGGCCGACCGGGTTGAAACGCCCAGCGGTGTAGCGACTCGGCAAGTCCTGCTGTGGGTATTGGCTTCGGTGCTGCTGGCGCTGGTCTACGGCGGTACCGGGCTGGCCGGCGGCATTCTGGCCTGTCTGGCCCTGGCGCTGATTCTGCCTGCCGCGACGCTGGTCCTGACCAGCGGCCAGTCATTGGCCGACGCCCTGTATCCACCCGAGTGGCAGAAATTTGTGCGCGAACTCGGAATGAGCGACTACCTGACGCTCAGCGTCTGGCTGACCGTCTACGCGCTGGTCTATCTGCTGGTCGCCGCGGCCCTGGCCGGTTTTCCGGTCTGGCTGCGCAATGCCGTCCAGATGGCCTGGTGGAGTGCGGCCGTGCTGGCCTGGTTCGCGCATGCCGGGCTGTTGCTGCATGCCCATCGCCGTCGCCCGGAAAAAACGCCCGCAACGCCGCTTTCCGGCGAAACCGATCCAGAAGCGCTGTTTGATCGCGTCATGCGCGAAGGCGGCGATGCCGAAACGCATCGCAAGCTGGCTCGCATGCTGGAGTCGGCGGGATTGGACCATCGCGCCCTGGCTCACAGCCAGGTTCACATCAATGCGCTGTTGCTGACTTTCGAGCGTCCCCTGGAAGCGCTGGAGCAGGCCGATCGAATGCTGGCGATCAACCCCGAATTCAGCCTGAATGACCCTACCGACATGCGCCGCCTGATCAATAGCGCGCGTGATCTGGCGCCGCCGGATCTGGTCGTTCGACTTTGCCGCAATTACCTGCGCCGCTTCACCGCCTCTTTGTTTACCGACGAAGTCCGCCTGATTGCCTGCGAGGCCCAGGCGGCGGACGATTTGCTCCACACCGACGAGGCCCGCGCCTGGCTGGATGCGCTGAAGGCGGGCGATCTTGATCCGGACCAGCAGCAGCGCCTGGCCCGGCTTCAGGCCCACTAGCCGGTAAGCGAAAGACGGTCGGCCTTTTCAGGCCCGCATCGAGTCGTCGTCGTCCTCGTCAAGCTCGACCGCACGCGGATCCAGATGCTGACCGGCGGTCGCCAGGTCCGGCATGACCACGAAATCCTCCCGATCCTCCGCCGCCGGCCGCAACGTCATCCGCAGTCGCGTGATCACGAACAGCAGCAGCAGGGTATGCACGGTTGCGGTAAATGCGAACAGGGCGCCGCTGCCGGTCCGGGCCATCAGCGTCGAGGCGATGATCGGGCCGATCACGGCGCCCACGCCCTGCAGCAGCAGCAAGCCGCTGGAGGTCTCGACAAAGCCACCTTCGCTGACGTGATCGTTGACGTGCGCGATGCATAGCGGATAGAGCGCGAACATGAAAGCCCCCAGCACCGCGGCCAGCGTCAGCAACACGGCCACCTGTGGCGCCGGCAGCAGCGCCAGCGTCATTCCGGCAGCGGCCGCTGCTCCGGCGGTCACGAGAATCACGTGCCGTCGGTCGGTGCGGTCCGACCAGCGTCCCAGCGGATATTGAAGCGCCGCGCCGCCGACCACCGCGACACTCATGAAGACGGCGATCTGACCCGGCTCGAAACCGCGTTCGGCGGCAAACAGGGGCGCCAGCGCCCAGAAAGACCCGTTGACCAGCCCGACCGCCAGGGCGCCGACCACGCCGCTGGGCGATTGACGATAAAGCGGGCTCAGGCGCAGGCGCACCTCGGCTACCGGTCCGGGCACGATGCTGCGGGTCAGGCCGACCGGGATCAGCGAGGCGGTAATGGCCAGCGCGACAACCGCGAACAGATTGAGCAGGGCCGGATCGGCGACGATCAGCAGCAGCTGCCCGGCGGTCTGCATGGACAGCTGGATGATCATGTAGCCGGCCATGGTGCGGCCGCGGCTTTCGTTGTCGGAGCTGGCGTTGAGCCAGCTTTCGGTGACCGTGGCCAGGCCGGCAAAGCACAGCCCGGTGGGAATGCGCAGGGCCAGCCACAGCCAGGGATCGACGATCAGGCCGTGCAGCAGGGCAATCACCGCCGCCCCACCGGAGAGCACGGCGAAGGCGCGGATGTGTCCGACGCGCCGGATCAAGCGCGGCGAGAGCACGCAGCCGAGAATGGTGCCGACCGCCGCCCCGGTGCCCAGGAGGCCGATCTGCACCGTGGAAAACCCCTCCAGGGCCGCACGCACCGGAATCAGCACGCC
>CAZUTZ010000107.1:0-8409 GCA_964623655.1 uncultured Wenzhouxiangella sp. | reverse complement strand
CTTGTCGTAGTTGTCCTTGCCGGTAGTCAGGTTGGTGCCGAAACCGTCGCGGTTGAAGGTGGCGGCCCCGATGCCGAAAGCCAGGTTGTCGGTCAGGGGCGTTTCGCCGGTGACCACGAGGTCGGCCTGCGAATAACTGCCGACACTGCCGCGCACGCTCAGGCGCGGTTCGTTGCCGAGGCGACGGGTCACGTACTTGACCGCCCCGCCGATGGTGTTGCGCCCGTACAGCGTGCCCTGCGGTCCGCGCAGCACTTCGATGCGCTCGACGTCGTAGATGTCGAGCACCGCACCCTGCGGCCGGTTCAGAAACACATCGTCGATGTAAATGCCGACGCCGGCCTCGAAGCCGGCCACCGGGTCCTGCTGGCCGACGCCGCGAATGAAGGCGGTCAGGGTATTGGTCGTCCCGCGCGAGACTTCCAGCGTGGTGTTGGGCACGACCTGCTTGAGATAGGTGATGTCCTGGGCGCCGACGTCGAACAGCGCGTCGCCGGACAAGGTCGTGATGGCGATGGGCACATCCATTTCGGTCTCCTCGCGCCGGCGCGCGGTGACCAGGATGGTGTCCATGGGGCGTTCGCTCGCGTCAGCCTCGTTGCGCTCGGCCTCTGCTTCGCTGGTTTCTGCGGCCAGGCCGCCCGAAAGGCCCAGGGCAATGGCCAGGCTCAGCGCGGAAAGTCGTGCAGTCTTCATGTTCTGCTCCCTTGTCTTGGGTTCTGATTGTTTAAGGGGGGCTTGCTCCTCGTAGACGAAGCTTGAACCAGGGCCGGGCCGGAGTAACTTGTACCTTGGTACAGTTCCGCCGGCCGGCCGGCGGGGTGACCATGCGACGGCAACTGGTTCATGCCGGACAAGAAAACCTGATGATTCTCAGCCTGATCGGCCTGCTCGGCGGGCTCGCCCTGCTCATCGTGCTCACCATGCGCGGCATGAGCCTGTTCGTCGCCACCCCGCTGTGTGCGCTCATCGTCGCGCTGACCGCCGGCGTGCCGCTGCTCCCGCCCCTGGCCGGAGAAGACGGGGTCAACCTGGTGACCCAGTACATGGACGGGTTTACCGGCTTCATCGCCTCGTGGTTTTTCGTGTTCCTGTTCGGCTCGCTGTTCGGCAAGCTGATGGAATCCTCGGGCGGCGCCGACAGCGTGTCGCGCTGGATCATTACCCGACTCGGCACCAGCCAGGCCGCCCTGGCCGTGGTCCTGGCCTGCGCGGTCCTGACCTACGGCGGGGTGAGCCTGTTCGTGGTGGCCTTTTCGGTTTATCCGATGGCGCTGGCCCTGTTCCGCGGCGCCAATCTGCCGCGGCGCTTCATCCCGGCCACGCTGGCCTTCGGCTCGGTGACCTTCACCATGACCTCGGCCGGCTCACCGGAAATCCAGAACTGGATTCCGGTCGAGCATCTGGGCACCAGCCCGCTGGCGGCCTGGCAGGCCAGTCTGGTGGTGGCCATCTTCATGGCCGTCACCGGTTATCTCTGGCTGCGCTGGATGCTCAGGCGCGCGGTCGAGCGCGGAGAGGTGTTCGAGAGCCGGGAGGACGATCCGAAGTCCGGCCGCGAGAACCTGCCGCATCCCGCCCTGTCCATGATCCCGTTGTTTCTGGTGCTGGGCATCTCCTTCACCACCCACGACACGCTCGGCACCTCGGCCCTGATCGTGGCCCTGCTGGCCGGCTGCATCGGCGCCGCTTTGATCAATCCGCGCCACCTGCACCAGCCCGGCGAGGCGCTGACCGAGGGCGGCACCGGCGCGCTGATCGCCATCGGCAACACGGCAGCGGTGGTCGGCTTCGGAACGGTGGCCCGGGTGTCACCGGCCTTCGACGCGGCCGTGGTCTGGGTGACCGGCCTGCCGGGCTCCGGCCTGGTTTCTGCGGCAGTCGCGGTCTCAGCCATCGCCGCCATGACCGGCTCGGCCTCCGGCGGCCAGGCCATCGCCCTGCCCATCCTGGGTCCGCACTACATCGACCAGGGTGTCGATCCCGACCAGCTGCACCGCGTGGTCGCCATCTCCTCAGGCGCGCTAGATTCCCTGCCCCACAACGGCTACGTGGTCACCACCATCCGGGCAATCTGCAAGGAAACCCATGCGGCAGCCTATGCCCCGATGGGGGCGTTGACGGTGATCGTGCCGACGGTGGGGTTGATTCTTTGCCTGGGGCTATTTGCGATCGGGTTCTGAATTCGGCTGCAAAGGCTGGGCACCGAAGGCCTCACGCAGAGGCGCAAAGACGCTGAGCACGCAGAGAAAGAAGATGAGCCTGGGAAAAGAGCGGATTGACCGAATGGCGCTCCAGACCGCAAGCCTTCAAAAGCATCTCTTCTCCTCTGCGAACTCTGCGGCTCCGCGCCTCTGCGTGAGACGAAACGCTGTCAGACTTTAGCCAAAGCCACCGCCAAGTCGTCGATCAGGTCGTCGACGTCTTCGATGCCGACCGACAACCGAATCAGCGTGTCGGTGATGCCCAGCTCTTCACGGCGGTCTTTGGGAATGGAGCCGTGGGTCATGATGGCAGGGTGGTTGACCAGGGACTCCACACCGCCCAGCGATTCGGCCAGGGCGAACAGGTGGGTGTTTTCCAGGAAGCGGCGGGCGCGGGGGAGGTCGCCGCCGATATCGAAGCTGACCATGCCGCCAAAACCCGACATCTGGCGCGCAGCCAGGGCGTGGTCCGGGTGGTCGGCCAGGCCCGGATAAATCACTTTCTTGACCGCGGCCTGCCCGCTCAGCCATTCGGCGATGCGCCCTGCACTTTCGCAGTGGGCCTTCATCCGCAGGGCCAGCGTCTTGACCCCGCGCATGACCAGAAAGGCGTCGAACGGCCCCTGGATGCCGCCGGCGGAATTCTGCAGGAACCCCAGCGTCTCGGCCAGTTCGACGTCGCGCACGACGACCGCGCCGCCGACCATGTCGGAGTGGCCGTTCAGATACTTGGTCACCGAATGGATGACGATATCGGCGCCCAGGTTCAGCGGCTGCTGCAAGATCGGTGTGGCAAAGGTGTTGTCGACCACCAGCCGGGCGCCGGCCTCGTGCGCGATTTCGGCCACCGCCGCAATATCGACCAGTTTGAGCATCGGGTTGGTTGGTGTCTCGACCCAGATCATTTTCGTTTTCGGGGTGACGGCGGCGCGCACCAAGTCCAGGTCGGCCATGTCGACGAAGCTGAATTCCAGCCCTGAAGCCCGCCGCCGCACGCGCTCGAACAACCGCCAGCTGCCGCCGTAGAGATCGTCGACGGCCAGCACGTGATCACCGGGTTCGAGCAAATGCATCAGCGTGTCGATGGCCGCCATGCCGGAGGCGAAGGCAAAGCCGGCCGTGCCGTCCTCGAGATCGGCAATGCAGGCTTCCCAGGCCTTGCGGGTGGGGTTGTGCGTGCGCGAGTACTCGTAGCCCTGATGATCGCCCGGACTGGCCTGGACGTAGGTCGAGGTGGTGTAGATGGGCGTCATGATGGCGCCGGTCGAGGGATCGGGCGACTGGCCGGCGTGGATGACGCGGGTCGGGAGGGCGGGCTTGCGGTTGGGCATGGAGTTGGGGCAGGGTTCGGAGTCGGAGGTCAGTTTAAGAGGTGAAAGGGTTCAGGGTTCAGGGTTCAGGGTTCAGGGGAGCCCCATCACGGCTTTTCCTGAACCCTGAACCCTGAAACCTGAACCCTAGATCCTCGTCAATACAAACGCGGCAACGGCGGCAAAGCCGCTGACCGCGACGGCGCCGATCGCGACCCAGGTCCACGGGCTGATGCCGGGCTGGCGGGTTTCGGCCAGGACGCTGGGCGGGCGCAGGCCCGGGGCCTGGAGGACGAAGCGGTTGGCCCCCAGGCGGATTTCGTCGCCGGACTTCAGCGCCCGTTCGTGCACGGCTTCGCCGTTGACGTGCGTCTCGGCGCTGGCTTCAAGGGTCAGCCGTTCGCCGTCAAAGCGAATGCGCGCGTGCTGATTCTCCAGCCCGTCGAGGCGAATCTGGTTGTCTTCGTTACTGCCGATCAGGGTGTCGTCGGCCAGGTCGAAGGTTTCACCCGTGCGGGGTCCGGAGGCGGCTTTCAGTCGGAAAGTCATGAATGATCAGTTCTCGCAAGACCGAGGTCGCGTAGCTTCCCGACCTCAGCGTGAATGTCAGCTTGAGATTATTGGGTTGAAAAAACCGCCATTCAAGGTCGCCGACGCGCATGCGCAGGGCGCGCCGTTCGTGCTTCAGGCGGAACTGCTCGAGGTCGCGCACGAGCTCGGGCTCATCGGCGAGGATGCGCTGCTCCAGTTCAGCCGCTTCTCCCGTGACCGGACTTTCGCCCAGGCCGACCATGGGACCGGTGGGATGAAGGTCAAGCCGCTCACAGCGTGCCGAAATTTCGGCATCGTTTTCTTCCGGCACAAAAAACGCCCGGCTGCCGTCGAGCATGGCCACGTCGCCGTCGATGGTGCGGTTCCAGCTGCCGTTTTCAATGCGCGCTTCCAGCACGCGGTTGAACAACAGGCTGCGCGCGGCCGAGAGGTAAAAGCCGCGCTTGTGCTTGCCCGGCTTGCGTCTCATTTCGCCGGCAAACATGGCGCGGGCGCGCGCCACGTTGTTGCCGCCGAAACGCTGCTGGCCGAATCCGTTCGGGGCGCCGTGACTGCGGATTTGCTGGAGCCGCTGTTCCAGCAGCGAGACGTCGGCTTCGAGATCACGCACGGTCAGGATGAATCGGTTGCCCTGCAGTCGCCCGCGCTGGATTTTTCGCGCCGAGCGTGCCGCGGAGAGAATGCGCACGCTTGGCAGTTCAATCTCCGACCAGTCCGGATCGGCCCGTCCGGCCAGGTGGATGGAAAAATATTGTCGGGTCACCGCATTGCGGTCCTTGAGCCCGGCAAAGCTCACTTGCCGCGCATGGACGCCGGCGGCGCGGGCCAGCATGGCAGCGACGTCGACCGTGTTGTGCTCGCGTTTTTCGACCCAGAGCCAGAGGTGTTCGCCCTCGCCGGTGGGCTGATGGCCGAGGATTTCCTCGACCTCGAAATCTTCCGGCCGGTCACGGATGACTCCGCGGCCGGCCGGACCGCCCCAGGCGTGGCTGGTGGCGTCTGTCAAAGTCGAGCCATTATTCGCTCACCCGCCAGACGACGACGGAAAAGGCTTCCTCGACCGGTTTGTCGCGGTTGAAGAAACCGCGAATATCGTATTTCTTGCCGGCCTCCAGCTCGACCTCGATGGTGTTGGCCCCGCGCTGCGTCCGGCTTTGGCGAATTCCCGGCACCGGCGGGCGTGTAAACGCCGCATCAATAACCACCGTCAATTCGTAGCGGCCCGGCTTCAACCAGAGGGTTTCCCGAGGCTGGATGTTGCGGCCATCAATGCCGACGAATCTGACCCCGTAAAGATCCTGGATCGTCTGCCCAAGCGTGCCGCTGACCTGCGCGGCGTCCGGACCCGGCTGCGTCGTCGGCAGTGAGCTCGCCGCCAGCGGCGTGGCCAGAACCAGCGCCAGCGTTGCGGCAACCAGTAGCGAATATGTCTTCATCATGGTTTGTCTCCTGATAGCGGCGCGCTGCAACTCAACGCATCCACAGGATGGACTCCAAATGTCTGAAAAGACCATAGGCAGCGCCTGATATCTCTCTGAAACTTGCCTGAAAACATTGCAATCAACAACTTAGGCAACCAACGCGGTTACGGCCACCGTGGAAACGGACCGGGAGCAAGCCGAGAGGCCCTGCAAGACGGATACTCGATGCACCGGATTTCAATCCGGGACTTGCCAGGCCTGGATCATGGACTGGGCCAGATCGCTGGCCAGGCCACCAACCGACGGCATCTCGTCTTGCGCGTACTCGAACTGCTGCGACCAGCGAATCCGCCCGCCCGGCATTTCCAGCAACCGGGCCGAGACGATCACGCGCTCACTTTCAAAAACCACGCTGCCCTCGATGAGCAGGTCGACGGCAAGATCCGCGGCTACGGCCGCCGCCAAATCGTCGTCCCGTTCGTAGGGCGCCATTGAGGCCCGGCCAATCAGGATGATGCCTTCGGGCTGGCGGTCCCAGAGCTGGACCAGCATCTGGTCGGCCAGCAGCAGGTCGAGCCGGGCGGGTCCGCTGACCGGCTCGCCGAACTGGCTGAACGGCAGTACCGCCAGGGTCTGGCCAGGCGATTCCGGCCCCAGCAGCTCGCGCTCGTCGGGCCAGAACAACACCACGGCAACCAGCAGCATCGCCAGCGCCACGGACAAGCCGATCAGACGCTTGCGGCCGGCGCGGGAAAACCCGTCTGCAGAAGCGCCGCGCTGAACCGGGGTGCGCAAGCGATAGCCGCGCCGGGGCACGGTCTCGATCAGGTCATCGGCCCCGGCAAGCGACTTGAGTTCCGCGCGCAGTTCGCGCAGCACCGCCGCCAGGCCGGACTCGAAATCCACCACGGCGCCCTCGTCCCAGACCGCGCGGACCAGCTGTTCGCGACCCAGCAGGGTCTCCGGCTGTTCCAGAAAGACGGTGAGCAGGCGGGCGACCTGGGGCCGAAGCTGCACGCCGGAGCGGCCGTCGAGGCGCTCGAGCTGCCCGTCGGCCGGATCAAACCGCAGGCCGGCGAATTCGTAGTGCGGCGATTTCACTCGCGTCGCTCCAGCATCCGCGGATCGACGATGAGGAAAAATTCCTCGTCTTCGGCAACCAGTCCCAGCTCGGAGCGCGCGCGCTCTTCCAGTGCTTCCAGCCCGCCGCGCAGATCATCGACCTCGGCGGCCAGCGCGTCATTGCGAGCCTGCAGGCGGTCGTTTTCTTCAATCTGCTCCTGCAGCTGGGCGCGCAACTCGCGCACTTCCTGCAATTCGCCCCACAAGCGCACCTGAGCGGCGATCAGCAGCACCACCAGCAGCAGGAGAATCAGTCGCATGGGGCTTCCATATCAGGCCAGCAGGCGGCGCAGGATGCCGGCATACAGCCCGGGCAGCTGTTGCAGATCGTCGATCCGGACATGTTCATCGACCTGGTGAATGCTGCGATTGACCGGGCCCAGTTCGACGACGCTTACGCCCAGGGGACCGAGAAAGCGCCCGTCGGACGTACCGCCGCCGGTGTCGGCAATCGGCTCGATTCGAAGCTGCTCGCGGCAGGTTGCGATCACCGCCTCCGGCAGGGCACCGCTTGCCGGCCCGAAAGGCTCACCGGAAATGCGCCAGTCCAGATGCCAGTCACCCGGCTGATGCTGATCAATCAGCGCTTCGATTCGAGCCTTCAGCACTTCGGCCGAGCTTTTCGGGTTGTTGCGGATGTTGAACCACAGCTCCAGTGTTCCCGGCGTCACGTTTTCCGCCCCCTGCCCGGCGCGGACGTTGGAAATCTGCAGTCTGGTCGGCGGAAACCAGGCATCGCCGTCGTCGAAATCCATCGCCCCCAGGGCAGCCAGCAAGGGCCCGGCCCGATGGACGGGATTATCGGCCGGGTCGGCATACGCCGTATGGCCCTGCACGCCGCGGATCGAAAGCCGCGCCTGGACGCTGCCGCGTCGGCCGACGCGGATCACGTCTCCGAGGCGCCGGCTGCTGGATGGCTCGCCGACAAGGCAGAAGTCCGGCACCAGGCCGCGTTCCTGCAGGACCGGCACCACGGCATTGACTCCGTCGACAGCCGGACCCTCTTCATCGGAGGTCAGCAGCAGGGAGACGGTTCCGGCATGGCTGGCATGGTCGGCCAGAAATCGCTCCAGGGCAATCACGAAGGCGGCGACCGAGCCTTTCATGTCGGCCGCGCCGCGCCCGTACAGCTCACCGTTGCGAATCGTCGGCTCGAACGGTCCGCTCGTCCAGTCCTCGACGGGACCGGGCGGGACCACGTCGGTATGCCCCAGCAACATCAGGTGCGGCTGGCCTGATCCATGCAGCGCCAGCAGGTTGCGCACCGGGCCTGAATCGATCATCTCGGTGCGCATGCCGGCCTTTTCCAGGCGATCGGCGATCAGTTCCGAGCAGCCGGCGTCGTCCGGCGTGACCGAACGGCGACGAATCAGCTCGCAGGCCAGATTCAGCACGGCCGTGTCAGACTCCGCGTTGTATGCTGTTTGACTCATTACCCAAGTTTACGCGCTGGATCTGAAATGCTGCGTCGGCTGTCGGAGATTTTACGCCCGGCTTCCAGAGATCAAGAATTGATCCTGGACCCTGGATTATTCGCCGAGGTGGTCGACGGTTTTGCGACCCTGCGCGACCTGCCCCCGGATGATCTTGCACGGCTGGAACAATGCTGCAGCGATATCCTGCAAGCAAAATCGTTTCAGGGTGCCGGTGAATTCCGGCCGGCGATTGCAGATTGCGTGGGCGTCGCCACGCTGGCCGCCCTGCCCATCGTGCATCTGGGACTGGACTGGTACAAAGATTTCCACACCTTCATTCTCTATCCGGGCGAATTCGTCGCCGATGTCGAGGAGATGGACGAAG
>CAZUTZ010000106.1:0-8475 GCA_964623655.1 uncultured Wenzhouxiangella sp. | reverse complement strand
TACATCACCACCCCCAAGGCCAATCTTTACCAGTCGCTGCATACGGCAGTCACCGGCGCCAAAGGCCGGGCGGTGGAAGTGCAGATTCGCACCCACGAAATGCATCGTCATGCCGAGCTGGGGGTAGCGGCTCACTGGCGCTACAAGGAAGGCGGTCCGCGCGATGCCGGCATGGAAAAGCGCATCGGCGTGATGCGGCACCTGCTGGAGGGTTCGGAAGACGCGGGCGACGATGCCAGCTTGCTGGAAGACTTCCAGAATCTCACCACCGAGGACCGGGTCTATGTATTGACGCCCCGAGGCGAGGTCAAGGACCTGGCGGCCGGCGCGACGCCGTTGGACTTTGCCTATCTGGTTCATACTGAAGTCGGCCACCGCTGTCGCGGCGCGCGGGTCAACGGTCGCATCGTCCCGCTGACCACCGAGCTGAAAAACGGTGACCGGGTTGAAATCCTCACCGGCAAGGAGTCGCGCCCGTCGCGCGACTGGTTGAGTCCGCGTCTCGGCTACATCCGCACCGCCCGCGCGCGCGCCAAGGTTCGGCACTGGTTCAAGCAGGCGCATTTCGAAGAAAACCTCACCGCGGGTCGGGCGGCGGTCGAGGCGGAATTCCGTCGACTTGATCTGGATCTCGATGAATTAACGGAGGTTCTGGACCACTTCAATTTCCGCCGCGTCGAGGATTTGTGCGTGGCGGTCGGCTGCGGCGAGCTGGGCGCTTCGCAGGTCGCCCATGCCGTCGAACGGCGTCACCCCGAGCGGCGCCTTGAAGACGCCGTGATCCCGGTCAGCAAACCGGCGCCCGACCAGCACGACAAGGGCACCGATATCCAGATCGAAGGGGTGGGCAATCTGCTCTACCAGATCGCTCAATGCTGCCAGCCTGTACCCGGCGATGAGATCGCCGGGTACATTACCCAGGGGCGAGGCGTGAGCATTCACCGCCAGGACTGCCGCCAGTTCATCAACCTGCAGCGCGAAAGCCCGGAGCGGGTTCTCAGTGTGCGCTGGGCGTCGCGTTCGGCCGGGCGCTATCCGGCGCGCATCGTGATTGAGGCCTGGGATCGGCGCGAACTGATTCGGGACGTCAGCGGCCTGCTGGCCGGCGAAAACATCAACGTGACCGCCATGAATGCCAGTCGTCATGACGAAACCGAGCAGGTGCGCATCGAACTGACCGTGCAGGTGGAGGATTATGAGCAGCTGGCCAGTCTGTTGAACCGGCTGCAGTCGATCCAGGCGGTGACTTCAGCCAGGCGCTTGCGCGCGGTGTGATGGTGCCGGCCGAAGCTGGCCAGGAAAGCAAATCAAATCAGGCGTTTTTCGGACTGCCGGCCAGCAACTCCCTGATCAACCCGCCTGCCGCGGCGCGCGAAAAATACTGCTCCACGTTGGCCAGCCCGCCGTCGGACAATTGATGCCAGAGTGCTTCATCCTGGTAGGCGCGCACCACTTCAGCGACAAAAGCGGCTGCGTCATCGGCAACCAGCACATCCTCGCCGTGGCGCAGGAACATGCCCTCCGAGGCGCAGCGTGTGGCCACCACCGGCAGGCCCCAGGCCATGGCCTGGTTGACCTTGCCCTTGACACCGGCGCCATAGCGCAGCGGGGCCAGCGACAAACGGCAGTTGTTCAGATAGGGCGTCAGATCCTCAACAAAGCCATGCACCAGCACGCCGTCACCCGCCCGCTCGCGCAGCGCTTCGGGCATGCGGCTGCCGATCAGGTGCAGCTGAACGCCCGGCAACTCACGGCGCAACCGGGGAAAGATGTCATCGATCAGCCACTCGGCGGCATCGACGTTGGGCGGATGCTGGAATCCGCCGACAAACAGCAGATCCCGGCGCTCAGCCCAGTCCTGTTGTCGGCCGTGCACGTGGTGGATATTGGACAAGACGCGCACATCGGCCTCGGGCACCTGCTCGGCCAGCAGGTCACGTTCTGTCGGGCTGACGACCAGCGTGACATCGCTCTCCAGCATCAGTCCAAGCTCGGTGCGGCGGGTGCGTTCGGCGGCATGAGACATCGCCGTGCTGTTGCTCAAGTCGGCCTGACGCTGTTCGCGCAGGAAGTGCAGATCAACCGTGTCGAACACGATGCGGGCTTTGCGACAGCGCTTGCGCAGCAGCTTGATGACCGGCTCGAGCACGTAATGCCGGCTGACCAGCACCAGGTCGAGATCCGCACCGTGCTCGCTCAGCCACGGCTCCAGTGCGCGCACCGCGGGCGCGGTCAGCACTTCGATCCCGCGCTGCTGCAGGGCCTCGGTGTAGGAGCCCTCCCAGTTCAGGTTTTGCGGCATGAAGGTGACTTGCCATCCGGCTTCGGTCATCAGTTCCAGCATGGCGACCAGGCGCACGGAGCCTGAGTCATGGTCCGGCATGGGCGTGGTGGCGTCGATCGCCAGTACCCGACCGCGCGCGCGGTGGAAGCGGGCTCGGCGTACCGGGTCACGGCGATCGCTGTCAATCCGGTGCGGCGGCTGCGCGGCCAGCGCCTTGCCCCAGCGCTCGCGAAATTTTTCGCGGTTGACGGCCTGGTAGCGCTTGGTGCCGCTGGATTCGTCGGTCCCGGAGCTGACCCCCTCGTGGTGCACGATGGTGCAGGCCGGCTGACAGAAAACCCTCAAGCCCCGCTGACGCACGCGAAAGCAAAGATCGGTGTCTTCGTAGTAGGCGGGCGCGTAATACTGGTCGAAGCCTTCCAACTCCTCGAAGAGCTCCCGCGGCAAGGCCAGGCAGGCGCCTGAGACGTAGTCGGCTTCGGCAGCAAAGTTGTACTGCGGCTCATCCGGCGACTGGTTGCGGCCATAATTCCAGCCGCTGCCGTCGCTGAAGACGATGCCCCCGGCTTCCTGCAAATGGCCGTCCGGATAGACCAGACGTGCGCCGACCACGCCGACATCGGCAAAATCATCAAAAGTCGCCAGCAAGGCTTCCAGCCAGCCGCTGGTGACCGTCGTATCGTTGTTGAGAAAGACCAGATAATCGCCGCCAGCTTTTGCGGCACCGGCGTTGCAGCTGGCGATGAAGCCGCTGTTTTCGGAGTTGCGGATCAGAACGACGCCTTCGCACTCGGCCAGATAATCCGCGCTGCCGTCGCTGGAGCAGTCGTCGACCACGATGACTTCGAACGGCGTCGGACCGGCCTCGGCGGCCAGGCTTTGGAGACAGGCTGCGGTATAGGCCAGCTTGTTGTAGACGGGAATGATGATGCTGGCGAGGGGCTGGTCGCTGCAGGGGAGCCTGACCGGCGTCAGCTCAGCGCTCTCCTCGGGCACCGGAACCGGCGGCAGGCTGGGCCGAGTGGCGGCTGGTGCCGGACTGCCCTGGGCCAGCTGCAGCGTGCCTCTGAGGCCGTTGAAGCGCAGGCTGTGGATCAGCCGGCGCATCAGGCGCGGCCAGATCAACGGGTTCCAGGCCCGGCGCTGCTTGAACTGGCTTAAGGCCCGGATGCCAAAGCGAAGCGGCCGCGTCAGGCGCCAGGAACGACTGCTCAGCACCAGCGCCAGCTCGTGCTGAGTGTGGGCCAGACTGTTTTCGAGGTGTTGCTGAAGGGTTTTGTTCTGCTGGAGTTCCTCTCTGGTGCTTTCCAAATCGCTTCGGGTCTGATTCAGTGCTGCCAGCGCTTCGGCCTGGGCGGCTTCCAGCGTCTCCAGGGAGGCCGTGAGTTGACCCAGAACTTCGCGTTCGCGCTTGAGTTCATCTTCAAGCGACTGCGCCCACTGGGTGCGTTCGGTGCTCAACCGCTCATAGCGCCGCGCCCAGTCGGCGCGCTCGGCCAGTTCGGCCTCCAGTCGCGCGCGCTTGCGCTCCAGTTCAGCGACGCGGTGCCGGCCATCGGCCAGCTCGGCGCAGACCAGTCCTGACGAAACCGCTTGCGCCGGGGAAATCCCCGCAGTGGCAGTCCGGGTCGGCGCGGCCGGAATCAGGCGCCAGTAGCGCTGCACTACCGTGGCGGTCGACGGCTCCGAAGCGGGTGTTTGCAGCCTCGTCCAGTCTGGCGGTTGGCGGTGCAGGCGCGTCAGCAATTCCACCAGGGCACCGGGCTCGGGGTCGAACAGCCAGCCGTCACGTTCGGACTCGATCCGCTCCTCGAAGCTGCCCAGGCGGGTCGCGATCGGGATAAGGCCCAGCGAGCGCAGCTCGGAAAGCGTGTAGCTCCAGGTCTCGGGCACGGTGGACAGAAACAAGGCGGCCTGCGGTGCCAGTCCGGCCAGCAGTTCAGGCAGGGCCTCGCGCTCGTAGTCGAAAATCAGATCGACGCCGCGCCGACCGAGGAAGCGCAGGCCGTCGCGCCCGCAGCCGATCAGCGTCAGATGCGCCAGTTCCTGAAGTTCCGGCAGTGCTTTTCTAAGCAGCTTCAGACCCTTGCCAGCGGTCAGGCGGCCGACCACCACCAGGTTCAGCCGCCCGTCTTTGCGCGCCCGACGATCAATCTGCGGCGGCGCTTTCTGCCAGCCGCTGAACCCGTGACCGATGACCTGGGCCTGCGCCAGCCGGTCTTCGGCGAGCGCCTGCCAGCGCTTGAGCACACCGAAGCTGGGGGCGATCAGGCCAACATCGCGCTGTTGAACGCGTTGCAGCCATTGACTGCCGATTTCTCGCCAGTATGCCGCCGGCCTGGGCTGGAACAAGCGACCGCTGCCGTGCTCGCTCAAGGCGCGTTCGAGATCGATCCGACCGCCCGGATCGCGCCAGTCCAGCGGGTCGCGATCCAGCAAGGGCCAGAGCGGGTAGTGGTCGTGCAGGATCTGGGCGGTCGGCAGTCCGGTTTCCAGTGCGTCCAGGCTGTGGCCGATCAGCGAAGAGACGATGATGCGCCCGACGCCGAAGCGCCGCAAAATGCCGTGCAGCCGCTCCCGGTAGCGCGGGTCGGCGCCGACCGTATCGGCGATGGCCGGACTCAGCGTCCATTCCTGCACCAGGCCCCGGCCGGGGCCGGCAGCATACAGATGCAGGCTCTGGCCGTGCACGGTACCGTTGGGGTCGCCGCTGGCCGACAGCACCAGGTGATGGCCGGTCCGGTCTGCGTTGATCAAATCGCCGATCCAGCGCGGGATCCCGCCGCCCCAGTCGTGACTGATATGCAGCGTAACCGGTTTTTCGTCTCGCCCGGGTCGCGGCAGAGCGCGGCCGGGCTTTTCGCTGTTCAGCCGCTGAAGGCGCAGGCGGGCCGGACCCAGAGCGGCTCTGGCGGCCGGATGTCCGGTTTGCCCGGCATCGAGTGCGCGGTCGGGATCGTAGACGAACAGGCTGTCGAGCAGCAGGGCGGGCGTGGTCTCCGCGAGCGCCCTGGCTGCCCCGGGTGGCAGGTAGAGACAGTCCAGCGGGAATTCGTCGATGGGTGTGGCCCGGTGCTCGGCGCACAGCCACAGCCAGTCGTCCAGCACTTCGGGCTTCATGGAGATCTTCAGCCCGGCGACCGGATTGACCATGTCAGCGTAATTGCCGGCCGGCAGCCAGGGCAAGTGCGCGCCTGTTTCGCTGATTCGGGTCAAACGCCGGCGCCAGTCGGCCGGCAGGATCAGGCCGCTGCGCACGACCATCAGGCCATCGTCGGGTCGCTGCTGCCGCAGAAATTCCAGCAGCGTGGGCCAAGATTGGCTCTTTCGGCCCGGTTGCCAGGTCTTGACTTCGGGATCGCCCGGGTCCGCCAGGCCAGCCGTCCAGTCGGCGCACGAAACGTCGTCGCTTCCGGGCAGGACAACGAACTGGATCGGTCGCGGTGCTGGGTCTGGCGTCATGGATTCCGGCGCTCTCGCAATCCCGGGGCGTTGGGCTCCCTGTCCCCAGGGCTTATAATCAGGTTTCGGCGATGGCCGCGGCCCGGCATCGCATAACAATCCACCATTATCCCTCATCGCAGGACCGCCTTCCGAGCTTCATGGCCTCCCCGCATTCTTCCGGCAAGCGCCCCCGTGGCTGGCTGTTTCGTTTTTTCCGCGCCCTGGTGCTGTTTGGCCTGGGTCTGGGCGTGGGTGCTCTTGCTCCGTGGGTGTGGTGGCTGGACCACGAGGTGGGCCAGCGCTTTTCCGACCGCCAGTGGACGCAGGCCAGCCGTGTTTTCGCCCGCGCCATGGAGTTGTATCCGGGTCGGCCGCTGACCGCCGATGCGCTGGTTACCGAGCTGGAAGCCATCGGCTTGAGTCACGGCGACCCGTCTTCGGTCGGCCGCTTCGGGCGCAGCGCAACTCGGGTCGAGATGCACGTGCCGGGCTTTGTGTTTCCCGACGAGGTGGTGCCCGCCCAGCGCTTGATGGTCAATTTCAATGGCGCCAGCGTGCGCTCGGTGCAGCGCGGCGGCGAGACCTTGTCCCTGACCCGGCTGCCGCCGGCGGAAATCGGCAGCCTGATGCCGCTCGACGACCGCGACCGGACCCTGATCGCCCTGGCCGACTTTCCGCCGCTGCTGATCACCGGTATCCAGGCCGTCGAAGATCGCCAGTTTGCCCAGCATTATGGCGTCGACCCGCGCGGCCTGGCGCGCGCGGCCTGGGCCAATCTGCGCCACGGCCGGGTCGTGCAGGGCGGCAGCACGATCACCCAGCAGCTGGTCAAGAATCTTTTCCTCACGCCCGACCGCAGCCTGCTGCGCAAGGCCAGCGAGGCCGTCATGTCGCTGAGCCTGGAACGCCGCTACAGCAAGGCCGATATCCTCGAGGCCTATCTCAACGAAGTCTTCCTGGGTCAGGACGGGTCGCTGGCCATTCACGGCTTCGGCCGCGCCGCCGAACACTATTTCGGATTGCCGGTCCAGGCCCTGGACACCGAGCAGGTCGCGCTGCTGGTCGGCATGGTCCGGGGGGCGTCCTGGTACAACCCGCAGCGCAACCCGGAGCGGGCGCGGACGCGGCGCGACATTGTCATCGACATGTTCTTCGAAACCGGCCTGATCGACGAGCCCGAGTGGCGGCGGGCGCGTGCCGCCCCGCTGGAAGTCCGCTCGGGCAGCGCCCGGGCCGCGCGTCGGCATGACGGGTTTCTCGACCTGGTCGGGCGCCAGCTCAGGCGTGATTATCGCGACCGTGATCTGCGCGGCGCGGGCTTGAGAATCTTCACCACGCTGGATCCCCATGCCCAGCAGCAGGCCGAGCGCGCTCTTTCCGGCGGGCTGGCGCAGGTGGAAGGTCGGGACGGCGAGCTGCAGGGCGCGATCGTTCTAGTGGACCCGGCCTCCGGCGAAATCCGGGCCCTGGTCGGTGATCGCTCGCCCGGCCGCTTCGGCTTCAACCGCGCCGTTGACGCTCGCAGGCCGGTCGGTTCGGTCGTCAAACCCTTTGTCTACCTGCTCGCGCTCGCTCAACCGAACAACTGGCAGTTGTCGACACCGCTGACCGATGAACCGCTGTCGGTGCCGGTGCCCGGCCGCGAGCCCTGGCAGCCGCGCAACTACGACAATGAAAGTCATGGTGAAGTGGCCCTGATGGATGCCCTGGCGCGCTCGCTGAACCAGGCTACGGTCGCCCTCGGGTTACAGGTCGGGGTGCCGGCGCTTCTGCGGGTCTTTCAGCAGTTCGGCATTGACGGGATCAGCGAGCCGCATCCATCCGTCCTGCTCGGTGCGCTGGATCTGAGCCCGCTGCAGGTCGCCCAGCTGTATCAGCCGCTGGCCGCGGAGGGCTTTGCGGCCCCGTTGCGTGCCATCAACCAGGTCATCGATGTCGACGGCGAGGAGATCGGTCGATACTCGACGCGTCTGCGTCCAATTCGCGAGCGCGAGGCCTTGGCGCTGCTGGATTTCGCTCTGCGTCACGCGGTCACGGACGGCACCGGCCGCAGCCTGTCCTGGCGCATGCCCAACGATCCCGGCGTGCGCGGCAAGACCGGCACCACGAACGATCGCCGCGACGCCTGGTTTGTCGGCTACACCGACGACTGGCTGGGCGTGGTCTGGACGGGCCGGGATGACAACCGGCCGGCCAACATCAGCGGCGCGTCGGCCGCACTGCCGGTCTGGGCGGAATTGTTCAGCGCCCTGCCGCTGCGCGCGCCGGCGCGCAACTGGCCCGACCGGATCGAGTGGTTCTGGATTGACTGGCCGTCACCGCTGCTGGCCATCGAAGACTGCCAGCATGCGCGCGCCATTCCTTTCGTCGCCGGCTCGCAGCCGGCTGCTTATTCGCCCTGCATGAATGGCGAAATGGAGGAGGAAGATGAGCCTCAGCGTCGGTTCTGGCGGAGAAACTGACGGTTCTTAGGGCTTGCTGGTTTTAGTGTCATCGTTCCGTCTTTTGGGCGTTTTTTGGGGGTCGGCGCGGTGTGGTGCCGCCTTTCCGCCCGCCAAGGGGCTTTACGCGTTCTGAGATGGGCCGGGTTGGTTGGCGCCTGGGTGCCACTGAAACTCCTTCTGTGCAGATTGCGGGTTTTAGGGGTTTCGAAAGGTGTCCGTGCCGAGGATAGATGCGGAAAGGGTATTGGCCGCCGCCGAGCCCCTTGGCGGGCGGAAAGGCAACACCACACCCCGCTGACAGAT
>CAZUTZ010000105.1:0-8527 GCA_964623655.1 uncultured Wenzhouxiangella sp. | reverse complement strand
TTGACTGGGGCCTGTGCAATCATGTCCTGGCCCAGAGCCGCGCGCGCCAGCGCCGAGCGGCGATCCTCCGATGAAATCGCTTGCAGACGCTGTTGGTCGGGCAAATAGCGAAAGACGCCGCGCTGGTCGACCAGATACAGTTCAAGGGGATACGTGGCGCCGGCCGAGGGCGCGGCACGCAGGTTTCGTTCAGGGTCGGTGATGCCCTGAGCCGACCACAGCAGCCGACTGATGACATCGTCCGGCAGCGCCTGGTCGCGAAAGCGGCGCACCGAGCGCCGCGCGGCAATGGCCTCCTCGACGCTCATGCCGGTAGCCTCGATGGGGTTCGGCAGCTCGATGGAATCCACTTGCGACTCTTTGTTCGGTTCGGCTCCACAGGCGGCAAGGATCGGCATTGATGCCGCCAGAGCAACCGTCAGGGCTGTTGTGGCAAAGCGAAGGTAGTTCATCGTTTCGGCGCCATCGCTGTGTGCCTGAACGATGGTACAACGCCGGAGACACCCAAAACTCCCGTCTCGCCGTTTTTGCCTAGCCGCGGATCTTCGTCTTGATCTCGTCGAGAATGGTCGGGTCATCGATGGTTGACGGTGGCGGGCAGTCCTCGCCGCTGGCCAGCTGGCGCAAGCTGCGGCGCAGGATCTTGCCCGAGCGCGTCTTCGGCAGGCGATCGACCACCAGGGCGCGGCGGAAACAGGCAACTGCGCCGATCTGCTCGCGCACCATCGCCACAAGTTCCTGGCTGACTTCGTCCGGTTCGCGCCCGGCGCCGTCTTTCAAAACGACCAGTCCCATCGGTAATTGCCCTTTGAGTTCGTCGCTGATGCCGAAGACGGCGCACTCGGCCACAGCCGGGTGCGAGGCGACGATTTCCTCCATTTCGCCGGTCGAGAGGCGATGGCCGGCGACGTTGATGACGTCGTCGACGCGGCCCATGATGAACAGATAACCATCGGTATCGAAATAACCGCCGTCGCCGCTCAGGTAGTGCTCTGGGTAGGCGCTGAAGTAAGAGGCCTGGAGGCGTTCGGGATTGCCCCAGACGCCGATCAGACAACCCGGCGGCAGGGGTCTTCGAATGCACACCGCCCCTTGCTGATCGGGCCCACACAGCCCGCCGTCCGGGTCAAGAATCTCGACCTGGTAGCCCGGCGTCGGCCGCGTCGCCGAGCCGGGTTTCTCCGGCATGGGTTCAAGGCCCACGGGGTTGCAGGCGATTGCCCAGCCGGTCTCGGTCTGCCACCAGTGGTCCAGTACCGGCAGGCCGGTGCGCTCTTTGAGCCAGGCGTGGGTCGGCGGGTCGAGGCGTTCGCCGGCCAGAAACAGACGCTGGAGGCAAGCAATGTCGTGGTCGGCCATCAGCGCTCCGTCCGGATCTTCCTTGCCGATGGCGCGGAAAGCGGTGGGCGCGGTGAATAAGGCGTTGACCCGGTGCTCGGCTACCACCCGCCAGAACGCGCCGGCATCCGGCGTTCGTACCGGCTTGCCTTCGTACAGCACGGTGGTGCAGCCATAAATCAGCGGGCCGTAGACGATGTAGGAATGGCCCACCACCCAGCCGACGTCGGAGGCCGCCCAGAACACCTGGCCGGGCGTCATGCCGTAGACCGTCTCCATGCTGTAGTGCAGGGCCACCGCATGGCCGCCGTTGTCGCGCACCACCCCCTTCGGTTTCCCGGTGGTGCCCGAGGTGTAGAGCACATAAAGCGGATCGCTGCCCTTGACGGGAACGGCCGGATGCGGCTTGCCCGCAGCTTCCAAAGTGCTCCAGTCGTGATCGCGCCCGGCGATCATGTCGGCTTGCGCTTGCGGTCTTTGCAAAATCACGCAGGCCGAAGGCGCGTGCGAGGCCGCTTCCAGCGCGCCATCGAGCAGCGGCTTGTAGGGGATGACCCGATCGACCTCGATGCCGCAGGAAGCCGACAGAATGAGCTTGGGCCGGGCGTCGTCGATGCGAACGGCCAGTTCACGCGCGGCAAAGCCGCCGAATACCACCGAGTGAATCGCACCCAGGCGGGCGCAGGCCAGCATGCCGATCACCGCCTCGGGCACCATCGGCATGTAGATCACCACCCGGTCGCCGCGCTCGACGCCCAGGCCGGCAAGGGCCCCGGCCATGCGCTCAACCCGGGCCAGCAGATCGGCGTAGGTGAAACGCTGGACTTGGCCGGTGACCGGCGAGTCGTAGACCAGCGCGACCTGATCGCCGCGTCCGGCCTCGATCTGGGCATCCAGCGCGAGCCAGGCCGTGTTCAGTTCGCCGTCGGCGAACCATTGATCGGCGCCGTCGACAGAGCGCGTCACGCCCTGGGTCGGTGGCTGAAACCAGCGGATGCGCCGCGCCTGTTCCAGCCAGAAGCCGTCGGGATCGGTGGCGGCGCGCTGATGGGCGTCCTGCCAGGGTGAGGTTGTCGTCACTTGCGTCTCTGGATTCTGCATGGCTCCGGTTTGCTCAAGATCAAGGCCACCCTGGATTGTGTAACGGCGCGGCTCGAAGTGCCAGTAGACCTTCGGATAGAGGCCGCCACTGATCCTGACCCTGGGCCAGACTGCGGGCCAGATGGCGGGTCTCGCGGCTTGAGTCCGTTCCACGAGGTAAGCACTCACGTAATTTCTTGCGGGTGCGTCAAGTTCATGAATGACGGAGTTGCCTGTGAAAAATCTGCTGCCTGCACTGATCCTGATACTCGTCGCACCGGTTCTTGCCAGTTCACAGGCGGAACGCGCACCGATCAATGGTGGCTTACTTGCCTACCAGCAGCACGGCGCAGGGGAGGCCATCCTGACCATTCATGGCGCCCTGGTGGCTGACGCGTTCCTGCCGATTCTTGATCAGCCTGCGCTGGATGGCTACCGCATGGTTCAATACCGCCGCAGTGGCTACTCGAACAGCGCGGCGCTGGATCCGGCTCCCGAGCGGTTTCTCGATCGGGCCGTGTCTGACGCCATTGCCTTGCTGGATTACCTCGACGTCGACCGCGCGCATCTTGTTGGCCATTCGAGTGGCGGAATCATTGCGATGGCAGTCGCCCTTCGCGCGCCGGAGCGAGTCCAGTCGATCGTGTTGCTTGAGCCGGCCGTAGGGGTCGGACCGGCCGCCGAAGCCTTGTTTGCTCATATCGGCAGGGCCGCTAGCTATCACCAGGCAGGCGATTCCGCCGCTGCCGTTGACGCATTTCTGACTCGCCTGACTCGGCCCGAGTGGGAAGAGCTGATCAACGATCGGGTGCCCGGCGCAGTGGATCAGGCGATCACGGATGCCGGCACGTTCTTCGAACTGGAGCTGCCGGGCTTGAGCGAGTTCCAGTTTGATGAGACGCTCGCCGCTCAAGTATCCATGCCGGTCCTTTACGTCCTGGGTAGCGAATCCTCCGCAATTGCGGGCGCGGACGGATTCTTCGAGCAAAGCAAGCAATTGTTAACCAACAAGCTCCCCAATGCCGAATCGATCACGCTTGACGGGGTGGATCACAGCATGCAGATCGGCTTTCCTGAGCAGTTGGCTGCAGTGGTTGCCGAGTTTGTCGCCCGTCATCCCATTGAGCACTGAGTCAAAGGGGGCGCCGGATTGACCGCCAGCAGCGCAGGCGCGGTCTGAATGCCGAGCAGGACATACGTCCCCGCCCATTGCAAGTCAGCGGCTTTTGTCCGGGCCTGATCGATGCTCGCGCAGTAGCCAGGATGCGGCGCTGATGGCGAACAGGCCGATCACGGCCCCCGGCCAGGCGCCGGCGACCAGGCTTGCCACCAATGCGACCATGAGCGCCGTGCCGCCTGCCATGATGGCGGCGGTGTTGGCGGTTTGCGCGACCTCGCGCTTGCGGGTCAGCTCGAAGCTGACCACTGCAGCCAGAACCGGAGCAACCATCACCGAGCACAACACCAGCCAGATCAGTCGACCCAGCCAAAACCCGGGATCACCCGGGTCACCGGCATCGATGGGCGCGCCCAACCGTTCGCCGACCCACGCAGCCGGCAGTTCGGCCAGTTTGTGCCACAGATAAAGCGGCATGCCCATGGCGCCGAGAAAGACGACCGTCCGGGCGGCATGTTTCAGGCTCAACAGCCAGCGCATGGGTCGTTCGCAAAACAGCACCAGACCGACCTGGACCCACATCACGCCAATCAGGGCCAGGGTCGGAGGCAGCAGGTTGGATCGGCCTTCCAGATCAACGCCGACCATGGCGATCGGGTAACCGCTGCCGGTGGTTGCACTCAGCCACAGGGCGCCGAAAGCGACCAGAGCCAATCCGGTCCATGCCCCGGCAAATCGTCCGCGCTTCCAGGCAATCCCGAGCTGCTGCGGAATCAGCCAGATGATCAGGGCATTGAGCCAGCCGATGCCGCCGCCGCTCTGCGTGGCCATCTCTCCCAGTTGCAACAAATCTCCAGGGCTTCGCGGCCCGGCTCGCAGCAGATCCACCGCAGCCGCCAGTATGATCAGCCCGACCACGGCTTTGAGCCCATAGCGTCGGTCGGCCTCGACCGACAAGGGCAAAAGCGCCTGCACCGTGATCAGCATGATCAGAAACCACAGGTGTACGGTCAGCGATTGATTGAAGGGGCTGAGCAGACGCCCGCCGGTGTACATGGCAATCAGGGCAAAGGCGGTCAGCGCGGCCAGATAGGTCACCGTTGGTCGCGCCAGGCCCAGCGCGCGTCCGGCCCACCAGTGCATCTGATCCTGACCCTGGGCCAGACGGCGGGCAACGCCGTCGGTGCTCACCGCGGCCGAGACAAACACGAACAGCGGCACAACCTGGACGATCCAGGTCAGCACACCGGCGGCAAACCACAAATCGAGGATGTGGTCGGTGGCCACCACCCGACCTTCCTCCAGCCTCGGCAAGGTGGCAATCCAGTGTCCGAAGACCACCACCATCAAAGCACCGGCACGCAGGGCGTCGGGGTAGCGGTCTCGCTCGGATGGGGGCCTTAGGCTGGAACTCACGGCATCAGCTCCTGCATTCGTGAGTTTGCTCCGCGCGCCACGTTATGTTCGGCCTGATTTTCACCCTGCCTGGCTTTCACTGTAGTGGTTTGACCGTTTGCACCGGAGATTCCGCCGGTCAGCGATCGCTAACAAATCTATCGGAAAACAGCCTGTCGCCAATCAGGCTGATGATCACGTTTTCCCAGGTGATCGGACGAGATGACGTACTGTTCCAGGCATTGACCAGAGTGAACTTCCAGGGGCCGTCAGTTTCGACGCCAGCAGCAAATACGCTGGGATGCAGGCTTTGATAAAAGCCGTCAGTGCCCGAAATGACTCCCAGGAAATCCCAGGGACTGGAGGCGGAGTTGTTGAGGTTGCACAGGGGAAAACCCGGAAGATCACTAAAAAGCCCACCAAAGGCTACCGTTGTTCCATCAGGCGCCTCTACGATCAGACAGGTATCGGCCGCTCGTGTGGGATTGCCGGTCACTCCAGAGACATCGCCCTCGAAACTCAAGCCGGTCACGGGTTCACTTATGCTGTGAGGAAAGCTGAATAGCTTGGCAGTGCCGCCGCTGATCAGGCTCGTCAAGGTAAACCTGGGCAGCTTGAATTGTCCGGGACCGAGCAGCGTAATGGCCACATTCCCCCAGGTAATGGGGCTGGCGGCAAAGCTGGGCCAGCCGTGAACAAAGCTGATCGTCCAGGTGCCCTCGATGTCGACGCCACCTGCAAACGCATCGAGCTGCAAGCTTTGGTAAAAGCCATCATTACCCGATTGCCCCTCCAGAAAGTCCCAGGGAATAGCGTTGGCTGTACCGCATTCCGGAAAGCCCGGGACCTCAACAGCAGCGCCACCGAAGGACACCGTCGTACCATCAGGCGACTCAACAATCATGCAGGTATCGAAGGCCGCGTCGAAATTGCCGGTCAGGCCGGAGGCATCGCCTTCAAAGGCCAGACCTGTCACCAGTCCCGATCTGATCAGGCCGCCGGTAAAGGTGAATACCTGAGGCTCGCCACCATCGGCCAAAGGGGTAACCGTAAACATCGGAACATTGAACTGTTCGGCCGATCCGGACTGCCGGTTCGAGGTTTGGTCGGTATTGTTCGATTGCCCGCTCGCCGGCATCGGCGCGATTGGAGTGGCAATAACAACAATCAGTGCGATCAACAGGATCAAGTTCAGGTTCTTGGGGCCCATGAATCCTCCTTTACGGGACGGACATAAGGAGCGGGATGCAGGCCAGCGGCATGCGTTCCGGATCGCGATAGCCAAATTCTTCAGATGAGACATTCTCCGGTGAAATTCGCGCCTTGAGCATACTGTTTTTCCGGCGCCCTGGCGAGTGCCGACATTGTTCGTCGTCTTGTTCAAGCTCGTGCGGAAAGGGAATCTCGAAGGCGTCACAGGTGAGCCTGTCGTGACATTTGGATGGTGGCTGGACCGCAAATGGCGTTCGGCCAGTCGGTGGCGTGGGGCCAGCACGCTATTGGTATTTTGCTGGCCACGTTTGTCTTCCTGGCCCGCCGCATGATGCCGCGCGACTAGAAAGATGTTGCCGGTCATCCTTCACTGGCTGCAATCCGTATTTCAACTGGACGCTGCGGGCAGCATCATTGATCGACAGCCAGCCGGCCAAGGTGCGCCACCGGAATCGGGTAACGCGGCGGACGTTTGCGCAAGGCCTGTGGAACAGGGTCAAACGCTACGGCACCTGACGAAAGCGCGTAATAGCCATAGAGCATTGGGAGGCCATTCGGGACACGCTGTTTTTGCTGTCGGTGCCGGATATGCGTGAATCCATCCGCGAGGGCATGGACACACCGATAGGCGAGGGTGGCGAGACCCTTGGGTGGCGCCAGTCGGAGGACCCGGGCGCCTTAATCCCTGCCGTCTGAATCCTGTTTGCGGTCCCTCAGGCGCCACAGTTCCCAGAACGCGATCCCGAGCGGGATCAAAAACCAGATCAGGGCCTTTCCGGCGATAAGGATTTCTTCTGCGCTCATCGTCGCTGCCTCGCAATCGCAGCCGGCAGCTTGATCGAGGGAGCGTCAAGGGCTCGGCAAGGCGGCCGGGCCGGGTTGATGAGTGAATCTTCCGGCCTATCGGGAACACAGAATAAGACCAACGGAAGACGATTGGGACATTCAACAAGGCCCGGCGTTCAACAAGACCCTGCGGCCGGTTCAAGCCGAGTGCCTCGCGATGGTCTCAGTGTCTTTCAGGTCTGCGCCGTCAACCAGGCAGGTTGTTCGCGGCGGGGAGAGCGATGCCCGCGATGCACTGGTCATTGTCGAGGCCGCTCAAGCGTCCGAGGCTTCATCCGGTGCCGATTCAGTCCTCGACTTCGAAGCGGTCCTGGAAGACCGCGTCGATCACGTCGGTGATCTTGGTTTCGTCGGAATCGCTGGCCGATTGATCGCCGGCAACGACCTCAGCCGGCACCACCAGCAAACCGCTCGCATCGGGCCGGATATCGACCTCGAGCAGATAAATCACCGAGCTGCCCGGGCCGATGGCGACTTCGGTATCGGCAATCTCGCCGCTGCCAATGGCGGTGCAGGAACTGCCCGGGCCGGCAATGCAGGTCCAGCTCGCACCGGCCGGGTCGAGCTGGGGCGGGAAGGTTACGCGGACTTCGGCATCCAGGGCCGCGTTCGGACCGGTGTTGTCGGCAACGATGACATAGCTGTTGCGCTCGCCCGCAGCGATCGTGGCCCGCGAATCGGAGATATCAATGCCGAGTTCGATGACCGGGTCGACCTCGGCAACGAAGATCACCGGGCTGCCGGCCAGGCCCGGCGCGGTCGCGGTCACTTCCTGGCTGGGCGCGGCGCCCAGCATCCAGTTGCCGAGCTGGACCAGGCCGTCGCTGTCCGAGACGCCAACCGCGCCGCTGATCTGCCCGTCGCCTTCGGTGACTTCAAAGCCGACTGTCACGCCGGCGAACGGGTCGCCGAACTGGTCGAGCACCCGGGCGGTGGGCAGGTCGCCAGCGGCGACCGGCTGACCGGCCATGCCGCTGATGGTCACCGGGCCGGCCGCGACTAGCGCCTCGGCGAACCGGCCGCCGCGGCAGTCTCCCTCCGGGCTAACGTTCCAGGGCAGAAAAGTCACATCCGCCGAGACCGAGCTACCCGAACCATCGCCCTGGTCCGACGGGCCGCTTTCGCTACCCCACCAGTTGCAGATCGCGTCGAGCGGCCCGCCATCGGTATCGGCATCGTTTTGCACGAAAATGCCGATATCGACCACGTTGCCGGGCAAGCGATTGTCGCGCATTACAAAGCCGTCGGTATTGCCGCCCAGTCCGAAAACCACGCCGCCGTCGATCAGGTTCTCCGACATGGTGTTGCCGGCATGCCCGCCCTGCTGGACGACGACCCCGGCGTTATCACCGGAAAGCGCATTGTCGAGCACGTCCGAATCGGTCATGCCGCGCAGATTGAGCGCGACGCTATCAACGCTGACCTGGTTTCCTTGGACCAGGATGTTGCTGCTGCCTTCGCCAATCTGAATGCCCCAGGAATTGTTAATTGCTGAATTGAACTCGTTCTCGCGTCTTTCGTAGTCGCTCATCGGATGGG